>JANOCZ010000244.1:0-3283 GCA_031412455.1 Hyphomicrobium sp.
GACCGTGGTTGGCGCCGAGCACACGCAAGCCGCCAACGAGGACAGTCATTTCGGGCGCCGTCAGTCCGAGCAGCTGCGCTTTGTCGATCAGCATTTGCTCGGCTGGCGACGTGTACGTTGCTTTCATATAATTGCGGAAGCCATCGGCCGCGGGCTCCAGCACCGCAAACGACTCTTCGTCCGTCTGTTCCTGTGTGGCGTCCATGCGGCCCGGCGTGAATGGAACGTCGATCGGGTGGCCTGCCGCCTTCGCCGCCGCCTCGACAGCGGCCGAACCGCCGAGCACGATCAGGTCTGCGAGCGAAACTTTTTTGCCGCCACTAGCCGATGCGTTGAACTCCGTTTGAATGCTTTCGAGAACAGCCAGCACCTTGGCGAGTTTTGCGGGCTCGTTCACAGCCCAGCCGTTCTGTGGACTGAGGCGGACGCGAGCGCCGTTTGCGCCGCCTCGCAAGTCCGAGCCACGGAAGGTCGAGGCAGACGCCCAGGCGGTCGAAACGAGTTCCGAAACCGACAGACCCGAGGCGAGGATTGTGGATTTGATTTTCGCGATGTCGCCAGCATCGATCAGCGCGTGATCGACGCTCGGAACGGGGTCCTGCCAGATCAGATCTTCGGCTGGAACCTCAGGGCCCAGATAGCGCGCCTTCGGCCCCATGTCGCGATGGGTTAGCTTAAACCATGCGCGCGCAAACGCGTCCGCAAACTCAGCCGGATTGGCGTGGAAGTGACGCGAAATCTTCTCGTAAGCCGGGTCCATGCGCATCGCCATATCGGCGGTGGACATGATGATCGGCACCTTCTTCGAAGGATCTTCCGGATCGGGCGCCATGTCCTTTTCTTGAAGATTTTTCGGCGTCCACTGCTGCGCGCCAGCGGGGCTTCTCACAAGCTCCCAATCGTAACCGAAGAGCACGTCGAAATAACCCATGTCCCATCGCGTCGGGTTCGCAGTCCACGCGCCCTCGAGACCAGACGTGATCGTATCGCGGCCCTTGCCGGTCCCGTAGCTGCTGAGCCAGCCCATGCCCATTGCTTCGAGTGGCGCCGACTCGGGATCTGGTCCGACGTGGCTTGCGCCACCCGCCCCGTGTGTCTTGCCAAACGTATGGCCGCCCGCAGTGAGTGCCACTGTCTCATAGTCGTTCATGGCCATGCGCTTGAACGTTTCGCGGATGTCACGGGCCGAACCCAGCGGATCAGGCTTGCCGCCTGGACCCTCCGGATTAACGTAGATGAGGCCCATCTGCACCGCAGCCAGTGGGTTCGCCAATTCGCGGTCGCCCGAATAGCGTTTGTCGCCGAGCCACGTGTCCTCGCTGCCCCAGTAAATGTCTTCCTCGGGCTCCCAGACATCTTCGCGGCCGCCGCCGAAGCCAAAAGTCGGGCCGCCCATCGACTCGATAGCAACGTTGCCGGCCAGGATCATCAGATCTGCCCAGGAAATCTTATTGCCGTACTTGCGTTTGATCGGCCACAACAACTGGCGCGCCTTATCGAGGTTACCGTTGTCCGGCCAGCTATTGAGTGGGGCAAACCGCTGCGTGCCCGACCCCGCACCACCGCGGCCGTCAGCCGTCCGATAGGTGCCCGCGCTATGCCAAGCCATCCGAATGAAAAGCCCGCCGTAGTGGCCGTAGTCCGCTGGCCACCAGTCCTGGCTGTCGGTCATGAGCGCCGTGAGATCTCGCTTGACCGCCGCGAGGTCCAGCGTCTTGAATTCCTCAGCATAATTGAACCCCTTGACCGTTGGGCGGCCAGCAGGTGGGTTTTGATGGAGAATTTTCAAGTTCAACTGGTTCGGCCACCAGTCGCGGTTCAACCGGGCGACGCTCGGCAGGTCGGCGAGAATCCCATGCATCGGGCACTTGTTGATCTCGTTCATAACATCTCCATTGGCGCGCGTTCGCGCTGCACACTCGTTTGACAGAACCTGTACCCAAAGAGTTAGATAAGGTAAAGACTGCGGACCGTGTGACGTCGATAAGATTTTATAATGCCCATGCGGTCATTGACGAACCTATCCTACCGCCCCAAACCCGCCACTACCACCCCGGCGTGAGTATGCGGCGGGTGCACGGGATAGATCGTGCGGTATATGACACCGTCGCGCACGATGAGCGTCAGCCGCTTCAGATAGACGACACCGCCCACCTCGAAGCGCGGCAGTTTTAAAGCGTCCGCGAACTCGAACTGCGCATCGCTCAGCAACTGATACGGCAACCCAACCCGCGTCGCAAATACCGCCTGCGCCGCGTGCGCCTGACCGCTCACGCCAAACACTTCGTACTCTCTGATCTGCAACGCCGCGTGCTGATCGCGAAATCCTTCAGCCTCCGCCGTCGATCCATGCGCACCCGGGATTTTATCCCATCCCGGTGGATCAGCCTGCCCTGGCGTGCCCGTAAACGGATAGACGAATACGACCGCTTTTTCCTGAAACCTCGCCAGATTGACCGGCGCTCCGTGCGTCGCTGGCAACGCCACATCCGGCAACCGCGTGCCCGCAATGATGTGCTTCGCCCCGCCATCATCCTCAGGCTCCAGCCATGGCCACGCGCTCATACCTCACCCCATATCCCGCATGATCCGTGACTTTTCGCGATCCCAATCGCGCTTCTTGTCACTGTCGCGCTTGTCGTGCAGCTTCTTGCCTTCAGCGAGCCCAATCTTCAACTTCGCGATGCCCTTCGCGTTGAAGTACATCTCGAGCGGCACGATCGTCATGCCTTTGCGCTCGGTCGCGAGCTTGAGCTTGTTCAACTCACTTTTATGCATGAGCAGTTTGCGCTTGCGCCGCGCCTCGTGCTGGAAATAAGCCGCGCCCTTGTATTCGGCGATGTAGCTATTCAGCAGCCAAAGCCCACCGTCCTCGTAGGACGCGTAACTCTCTGCGATATTGGTTTGCCCAACGCGCAACGACTTGACCTCCGAGCCAGCCAGCATGATGCCCGCTTCCCAGCTGTCGGTGATGAAAAACTCGTGCCGCGCCTTGCGATTTTCCGCAATCAACGTCGTGCCATCGTCGCGTTTGGAGGCCATTCGAGCTACCGCCCAACTATTCGCTGATTGCTGTCCTCTCCCGGTACGGGAGAGGATGTCGCGAAGCGACAGGTGAGGGACTTTGGCTAGCACCGATGGTCATGTTGTTCGGACTGCCAAGCCCCCTCATCCGCCCCTTCGGGGCACCTTCTCCCAAGGGAGAAGGAAATTGTCACTCCGCAGCCTTTGCATCGAGCAGCCCAAGCTTGGCCATCACTGCGTCGACCGCCGACTTCGTCTC
>JANOCZ010000245.1:0-14867 GCA_031412455.1 Hyphomicrobium sp.
TCACGGCGATCAATCTCGTCCGCTCAACGCTGATGAGCCTTCACGATGCGAATATCTCGGGCAACTACACGGTGCTCCGCGACCTCGGCAGCCCGTCGTTCCAACGCCGGTCGTCCGGCGATCTCGGCAAATCATTCGCACCGTTGCGTGTGCGCAAGCTCGACCTTTTTCGCGCCGCCTCGACGATACCGGTACTCACGAGCCCACCGGCCTTCGGTCCCGATAACCGGCTGCACCTCAAAGGCGCCTTCAAAACGCTCCCCGAAGCCGTGGTATTTGATTTCGCCTTCGAACAGGTCAACGGCGAATGGAGACATTCAAGCCTCGCGCTTGGTCTCGAAGCCGCCGTCAGTCAATAGGCCCAGCGCGGCGTCAGCCAGACCCGATCAAACTGGCGGTGGGCCAAACACCAAAACGGCGTTGAGGCCGCCGAACGCGAACGAGTTCGACATCGCGTAGGTGACTTTCTTTTCGCGGCCGACGTTCGGCACGTAATCGAGATCGCAACCCTCGCCCGGCTCGTCGAGCCCGATGGTTGGCGGCACGAAGCTATCCTGCATGGCCTTAACGCAGGCGACAGCTTCAATGCCCCCGCCAGCTCCGAGCGGATGGCCGTGCATCGACTTGGTCGATGAGATCGGCATCTTGTAGGCGTGCTCGCCAAACACGTGCTTGATGGCTTTGGTTTCGTTGATGTCGTTGTCGGCGGTCGCCGTGCCGTGCGCATTCAGATAATCGATCTGCTCGGGCTTGATACCGGCATCATCGAGCGCATTTTGCATCGCCACGCTCGGTCCCTCGACGGTCGGCTTGACCATGTCCTGACTGTCGGACGCCATGCCGAAGCCTGACAATTCGGCCAGAATCGTCGCACCGCGCGCCTGAGCGTGCTCTAAGCTTTCCATGACGAGAATGCCGGCGCCCTCGCCAAGCACGGTGCCGTTGCGCTTTTTGGCGAACGGGAAGCAGCCTTGGGGCGATAGCACGTGCAACGCCTGCCAGGCTTTCATCGTGCCGTAGTTGATGACCGACTCCGACGCGCCAGCGATCGCCACATCGACAACGCCGTCGCGGATGTAATCACGGGCAAGGCCGATTGCATGGCTCGCGGTCGAGCACGCCGAGCAGGTCGCAAACGTCGGGCCCTTGACTCCGAACTCGATGCCGACATGGGCGGCGGCCGAGGAGCCGATGATGCGCAACAACGTCAACGGATGCGTCGCACGCTTCTTCTCGATGAAGAGGTCACGGTAGGCCGTCTCGAAGGTGACGAGGCCGCCAGCACCCGAGCCGATGATGCACGCCGAGCGATAGGGGTTGGCGGTCGGCATTTCGAGGCCGGCCATTTTGACGGCTTCATCAGCAGCGATGGCCGCAAACCACGAATAGCGGTCGGCCAGCGAAATGATGCGGTCGCGCTTGAAATGTTTGAGGCGGGCCTTGTGGTCGAGGTTCTTGATCTGCGCGGCGATGAGGATCTTGAGATCTTCGAGCGGGAAGCCGCCAAGCTCTGATACGCCAGATGTCCCGGCTTTAAGGCTTGCCCAGAATTCATCGACCGTCGTGCCGATCGGCGTCACGACTCCCATGCCGGTGATAACCACACGGCGGCCGGTTCTGGATTGACTCATAGGTACACTACTCTCTCATTTGCAGCGGCACGCTGCTCGAACTCACTTGCAGCGGACGCTGCTCTAGATGGACCAGCGGATGGCCCGGCGTCCCGACTGCGCAGCTTAAGCCGAGCCTCCGCGCCGCCGGTTGGCGGAACGGGGCACGCTCAAACGCGCGTCAGGAATTGACCTCAGGCCTTGGCAGCGGAACCGGCTTTGGCGGCCATCAAGGATTTAACGCGCTCCACGACCGAACCGACGGTCTTGAAGTCTTCCACGTCTTCGTTGGCATTGTAGGGAATCTCGATCCCGAAGCCGTCTTCAATGTCAAAAACGATCATCGCGAGATCTAAGGACTCGATCTTGAGGTCGGTCAGAGCAGTATCGAGCGAAATATCGTCGCGCTGCTCCTTCATGTGCTTCTTAAGGATTTCGATAATCTTGGTCGCGACGTCGTCCATATTACTCTCCTACCTCCGCGGCTGCCGCGCGAGGCCAGTTTCTGCTTTATCTCTAAGTAGATCGAGACCCGATTTCATGCAAGAATTGGCGTCACATAGCCTTAAACACCCCTCAAGTCCAGGGCGGCCGGGTCGCAGCCTGCCCGCCAAGCGGCCCCGTCCCTCCTGAAACCTCAAAGCTTTCACAATTGGTAAATCGGGCACTAACAAGGCTAGCGCCGCGCCCCGAAAAATGATGAAGTTGTTCATCAATTGGGCACGGGTTGGCGCGGGTTTGAGACCCTTGAGCCCGATTCTGGTTTAGGTGAGGGTAGGAACGCCAATGACCGCTATGCCACCGAGCAAAACTTCCAGCAGCGTGACTTATCCCTGGATTGCAAACTACCCCCCAGGCATCGCCTGGGACATGCCCATTAAGCCCGAGCCACTCCCCTCGGTCCTTGAAAAGGCTGCGATTACTTTCGCCAACCGCCCCGCCATCAGCTTCATGGGCGCGACGACGACTTATGCTCAGTTGGCCCAACAGGTCGAACGGGTCGCCGCCGGCTTGCAGCAAATCGGCGTCGTCAAGGGAACCAAAGTCGGGCTGTTCTTGCCCAACACGCCGACCTTCATCATCTACTATTACGCGATCCTCAAAGCCGGCGGCACGGTTGTCAATTTCAACCCGCTCTACACGATCGAAGAGCTGACGTTTCAGGTCCGCGACAGCGAAACGGAAATCATGGTCAGCCATGATCTGGCGGCACTGTTTCCCAAGCTCGAGACGCTGGTGCGCAACGGCATCCTCGCCCGCGTGCTGATCGTGCCGTTCGGGGCCGCTTTGCCCCCGGCCAAACGCGTGCTGTTCAAGCTTTTCAAGGCCAAGGATCGCGCCGATCCGTTCGCCTCCGACATCAAGGATCGCGTCATCGACGGGACGGCGCTCGCCAACACCACAGCTAAGTTGAAACCGGTCGCGATCGATCCGCTCGAGGATGTGGCCGTGCTCCAGTATACCGGCGGCACGACGGGCACGCCCAAGGGCGCGATGCTGACCCACGCCAACCTCCACGCCAACACGGTGCAGATCGAAACTTGGGCATCCGACCTCGTGCCCGGCCAGGAACGAATTCTCGGCGCGCTGCCGCTTTTTCACGTCTTCGCGATGACAGGCGTCATGAATCTCGGCATCGCCAAAGGCTGCAAAATCATCCTGATGCCGCGTTTCCAACTGCTCGAAGCGCTAAAGCTGATCCACAGCGAAAAGCCGACCATGATGCCGGCCGTGCCGACCATCTTCACCGCCATGCTGAATTCGCCCAACATAAAATCCTACAACCTGTCCTCGCTGCGGTTTTGCATCTCGGGCGGCGCGCCGTTGCCGCTTGAAATCAAGCTCAAATTCGAAGCGCTCGCCGGCTGCAAGGTTGTCGAGGGCTATGGTCTGTCAGAGGCCTCCCCCGTCGTCACCTGCAATCCTATCGACGGCCGCGTCATCGCCGGGTCGATCGGCCCGCCCCTGCCGCAAACGGTCGTGTCGCTGCGCGATATCGACGATCCCACGCGCGAAGTTGCCCAAGGCGAACGCGGAGAGCTGTGCGCCAAAGGTCCACAAGTCATGAAGGGCTATTGGAAAAAGCCAGCTGAAACCGCCAATCAGTTCGTCGGCGATTTCCTGCGCACCGGCGACGTCGCCATCATGGACGAATTTGGGTTCTTTCAGATCGTCGACCGCATCAAGGATCTGATCATCTGCTCGGGCTACAACGTCTATCCCCGCCGCATCGAAGAAGCGATCTACGAGCATCCAGCCGTCGAAGAAGTCACCGTCATCGGCATCAAGGACAGTTATCGGGGCGAAGCGCCCAAAGCCTTCATCAAACTGAAGGAGGGCGCGACGGCCACGTCGGCCGACATCATGCGGCACCTCGAAGCTAAGATTTCCAAGATCGAGCTGCCAGCGCAAATCGAGTTCCGCGATAGTCTGCCCAAGACGATGATCGGCAAACTGTCGAAGAAGGAGCTGGTTGCCGAAGAGCGCAGCAAAGCGACATGATGGGTCCTGATCAGAGCCCACACCCGCTATGAGTCGAGTGGCGGCGATGAACAAAGCAGCGAACCCTAAAGAGGCGTCCGCAACTTCGGGCGAGCCCACCTACACGATCGCCCAGCTCGCCAAGGAATTCTCGATCACCGCGCGGACCATCCGGTTTTATGAAAGCCGCGGCTTGATCGAGCCCGAACGCATCGGCACGGTGCGGCGCTTCTCAAAGCGCGACCGGGCGCGGTTGATGTTGATACTGCGCGGCCGCAACCTCGGCTTCACAGTCGACGACGTTGGCGAATATCTGGCGCTTTATGATGCCGATCCAAGCCTCGTCGCACAAACCGAGCTGTTGCTCGCCAAGGTGACGTCAGCGATCGAAGGCCTCGAACGCAAACAGTCAGACATCGGCCGCGCGTTGCAGGAACTGGGCGTTATTCGCGCCCAATGCGAGCGTCATTTGGCCAGCCGGCGGAGCCCGAAAGACTAGCGGTAGAAAGGCGAGCAGTAGTGATCGGCGCGGCCGCAGCGCGTGGTGGTGCACAACGGCGACGAAGAGATCACGCAGCCTTGCGCACTTCGGCGGCTTTGGCGGACTCGAGAATCGCAGCGACACCCATACCGCCCGCGGTGCACACCGAGATCAACCCACGGCCGCCCTCGATCGACAGGAGCTTGGCGAGATTGGCAACGATCCGCGCGCCGGTTGCAGCAAACGGATGACCGAACGCGAGCGACGAGCCTTTGACGTTGAGCTTCGACCGGTCGATTGAGCCCAGCGGCTGATCCTTTCCAAGTACATTCTTGCAATAGACCGGATCTTCCCACGCTTTCAGCGTCGCTAAAACTTGCGCGGCGAAGGCTTCGTGGATCTCATAGAAATCGAAATCCTGAAGTTTCAATCCGGCGCGGTCGAGCATTTTCGACACCGCGATCGTCGGCGCCATCAACAGACCTTCGCCGGCAACAAAATCGTTAGCGGCGTGCTGCGAGAACGTCATGTAGGCGAGCACCGGCAGACCGTGCTTCGTCGCCCACTCTTCGGACGACAGCAACACGCACGACGCGCCATCGGTCAGCGGCGTCGAGTTGGCAGCCGACAGCGTGCCGCGCTCCGATTTCTCGAACGCCGACTTCAGCGTCGCCAGCTTTTCGAGGCTGATGTCTTCCCGCAAATTGTTGTCGCGATAAACACCGGCGCACGGCACGATCAGATCGTCCATGAACCCCGACGCATAGGCGTCCGCGGCCTTCTTGTGGCTCTCAAACGCGAGTTGGTCCTGCTCGGCGCGCGGAATTTTCCACTCCTGCGCCATCAGTTCGCAATGCTGACCCATCGACAAGCCGGTCCGCGGCTCAGCGACCGTCGGCGGCTGGGGAGTGAGCTCGCCCGGCGTCAGGCCTTGGAAAACTTTGAGTTTATCGAGCGCCGATTTTTGCAGGCCGATATCGACGAGCCGCTTGGAGAATTTTTTCGAAAAGACAATCGGCGCATCCGACGTCGTGTCCGAGCCAACCGCGATCGCGCTCTCGATCTCGCCGACCGCGATTTTCGCAGCCGACATCATGGCCGCCTGTAGACTCGTGCCGCAAGCTTGGACGAGCGTGACGCCCGGCGTCGATGTCGCGAGCTTCGTCGAGAGCACCGCCTCGCGCGCGATATTGAAATCTTTCGTGTGGCTGACGACCGCGCCGCCGACGACCTCATCAATGTGTTGGCCTTTGAGCTTGTACTTGTCGACGAGCCCGTTCAATGCCGCCGACATCATGTCGAGGTTCGACAAATCGGCGTAAAGCGTGTTCGAGCGGCAAAACGGAATGCGTGTACCACCGAGGATCGCGACGCGCCTGAGGGTTCCAGTCATGATCAATCTCCTGTTATTCGGCGGCGGCGCGCTGCTGGGTTTGCTGGTCTGTGGTCGTGCGGCTTGCATTGTCGTGTAGTGGCCCGCCGCGGAACGGCGCAAAGCCGGTGCCGAAAATCATACCGGCATCGACAAGGTCGGCGCTTTCAACGACGCCTTCATCGAGCGCCTGCTGCGCGCCAGCCACGAGCGGCCCGACAAGCGCGCGGCCGAGGCTTTCGAGTTCGGACTTTGAGTATTCGGTGCCGGATTTGACGGGCTTGCCGTCGGTCCAAACGTAGAACCCCTCACCCGTCTTCTTGCCGAGGCGGCCCGAGTTGACGAGCCGCTCGAGCTTCGAGCCGTCGCTCGATTGACCGAGAATTTTGGCGACGTGCGCGCAGATATCGAGGCCGACGTTATCGGCAAGTTCGATCGGACCCATCGGCATACCGAAGGCGCGCGCAGCTTCGTCGATCTTCTCCTTGTCCTCGCCCTTCTCCAACCGCTCCATCGCCGCGAACATGTACGGCGTCAGCACCTTGTTGACGAGAAAGCCTGGCACGTCTTTGGTGATGAGCGGGAATTTGTCGATCGCCGTGACGAACGCCGCGCCCTTCTTGACTTCCTCGTCGCGTGTTTTCGCACCCCGCACGACTTCGACAAGCGGCATCTGCGGCACCGGCGAGAAGAAATGCAACCCGATCAATCGGCCCGGATCGCGCAGCGGCTGCGAAATATCTTCAAGCTTTAAAGACGAGGTGTTGGTTGCCAAGATCGCACCCGGCTTGATCTTGGTTTCAAGATCCGTGAAGAGCTTCTGCTTGATGTCGAGACGCTCGACGATGGCTTCGATGATGACGTCCGCACGAGAGATGCCGCGGCCTTCGGGATCGGCAATCAGCCGCGTCTTGGCGGCAGCTTTCAAAGCCTTTGTTTTGAATTTGCGGCTGAACAGTTTGCCTTGCGAGGCGATGCCTTTGGCCAATTGATCAGCGTTGATATCCTGCAGCGTGACCTCCATACCGGCGGCAACACACACGCCGGCAATGTCGGCGCCCATGGTGCCAGCTCCGATGACGTGCACGCGTTGCGGCTTCCAGCCGAGCCCCTTGGGCGCTTGTGACTTTAACAGTTCCGTCAGGCGGAACACGCGGCGCAGGTTGCGCGACGTGTCCGACACCATCAACGGCGCAAAGGCTTTGGTCTCAGCCGACTTCATCGCATTGAGATCACCGCCGTGCTGTTCGAATAGATCGATCAGCGCGAACGGCGCTGGATAATGATCGCGACGCGCTTTCTTAGCCGTCTCGTCGCGCATTCGTCGCGCCAGGAGTTGCCGAGCCGGCCATTTGGTCAGCAGCATCGAAGCCGCGCCGGCACCGGCCGACTTGCGTTTTTGCAGCACGGCCTTGCGCGCTGCCCAGCGCAATTCGCCTGGACTGTTGACGAGCTGATCGAGGAAGCCCATCGCCTTCGCCGCACCCGCGCGGATCATGGAGCCCGTCAGCATGTTCTGCATCGCGGCCATCGGGCCGACCTGCTTGATCGAGCGCGCGGTACCGTTGAAGCCCGGGAAGATGCCGAGCTTGACTTCGGGGAAGCCGACGCGGGTCGCGTCATCGCGGGTAGCGATGCGGTAGTGACAGGCAAGGATCAGCTCCAGACCGCCACCGACGCACGCACCGTGAATGGCAGCTACGACGGGCACGGGCAAACGCTCGATCCGATCGAGCATGGCGTTGACTGGATGTAGACTGTCGATGACCTGCTGTTCGGTGGTGAACGCTTCGAACTCGCGGATATCGGCGCCGACGATGAAGTTCTTTTCCTTGCCCGACATGATGACGAGGCCAACGACCGTTTTTGCGCGCGCGTCGGCCTCGACCTGCTCGACGATCTGCGCCAGTTCCTCGATCGGGCGACGGCCAAGCGAATTGGCGCTCTCCCCTTCGCGATCAAACACCGCCCAGGCAATGCCCTCGCCATCGACGGACAAGCGCCAGTCTTTTAGGTGCGGAAGAACGTGTGTCATCGGTGAACCTCGGTCGTCGTATGAAAAGGACTTGGCTTTATTCGGCGCGTTATTCGGCGGCGAGCGCTTCACGCCCGCGGGTGTTGTGGCCTATAGCTGCATAATTCGGCTTGAGTTCCGCCGGGTCGAAATGATCGACGGCGATGACCTTCGCGACAAGCCGTTCGATCTCGCGAAGCTGGTCGGCTTCGGCCGGCGTCAGCACGCCTTGCGTGACCGCATCGGCGAACCAGTCGATGCCGTGGTAACGCAAAACGACGCCGTCACGGATCGCCTTTTCGAGTTTCTTCTCGACCGGCTCGGCCGCAATGACTTTCTCGAGCGTGACTTCGAGCAAGCCGGTCGGATCGTTGACGTCCTTGGACACATAGATATGGCGGGTCAGCCGATCGCGAACGGAGCCCGGTTCGAGCACGTGGCGCGCCACAGCCTTGCCCAGCGCATCGGGAGCCGGTTTGAAACGTCGGCCCAGCGGAAACACAACGACGCGCATCAGCGGCCGCACCCACCGCGCCGGGAAGTTGTCGATCGTACCGCCGATCGCCTCTTGAAAACGATGCAAGCCGTTCTGTGCGGCGAGTTCGACGATCAAATGGTCGCCCTGCGGACGGCCGTCGTCATCATAGCGCTTCAAAACGGCCGACAGCATGTAGAGCTCGGACAAGGCATCGGCGAGACGGCCGGTGATCTTCTGCTTCGTCTTGAGCCCGCCGCCGAGCAGCGCGACGGTGAGATCGGCGACGAAGGCGAACGAGCGGCTGGCGCGCGACAACTGTCGGTACCAAATCGACATGCGCTGCGCAGTGTCGGGAGCCGACGCCAGAATGCCGCCGGTGATGTTGTGGAAGAACGCGCCGGTCGCGTTCGAGAGCGAAAAGGCGATATGGCCGTCGAACGCCGTCTCGAAATCATCAAGGCCGCGCGCGCGATCAGGGTTCTGCGCCGATTGCACCTCGCGATAGAGATAAGGATGCGAGCGCAGCGCACCTTGCGCGAACGTGATCAGCGTGCGCGTCAGAATATTTGCGCCCTCGACGGTGATCCCGACCGGGACCATCTGATAGGCCGACTGCAAATAATTCGACGGCCCATCGCAGATCGCACGGCCGCCGTGAATGTCCATCGCGTCATTGACCGAGCGGCGCATTTTCTCGGTCGTCTGGTATTTCATGAGCGCCGAGATGACCGACGGCTTCTCACCGCGCGAAACCATCGACGCCGTCATCGCCCGGGCTGCTTCGTTGACGTAGGCGGTCTCGATAATACGCACGAGCGGTTCTTCGATGCCTTCCATGCGCGAAACCGGCAGGCCGAACTGTTTGCGGATGCGCGCGTAGGCAGACGTCACGCGCAGCATCGACTTGGCACCGGCCGTCGCCGACGACGGCAGCGAGATCGCCCGGCCAGCCGACAAGCACTCCATCAACATGCGCCAGCCTTGGCCAGCCATCTTGTCGCCGCCGATCACCCAGTCCATCGGGATAAAGACGTCGTTGCCCCAGTTGGGGCCATTTGGGAATGCAGCGCCCGATGGCAGATGGCGGCGGCCAATATTGACGCCGGGATGGTTGGCCGGGATCAGCGCCAGCGTGATGCCGGGCTCCGTGCCGCGCCCCAGCAGATTGTCTTTGTCGAACAAATGAAACGCAAGGCCGACGAGCGTCGCCTTTGGACCAAGCGTGATGTAGCGCTTGTCCCACGACAGCCGAATGCCGAGCGTTTCGCGCCCCTCATGCGTGCCTTTGGTCACATGACCGATATCGCGCATCGTGGCGGCGTCCGAGCCCGACGTCGGCCCGGTGAGTGAGAAGCACGGTACTTCGAGGCCCTTCGCCAGACGCGGCAGATAGTGATGCTTCTGTTCATCCGTGCCGTATTTCTCGATCAATTCTCCCGGACCAAGCGAGTTCGGCACCATGACGATCGTCACGACGTCGGGCGAGCGCGACGCGATCTTGCCCAGGATCAGCGATTGCGCCTGCGCCGAGAAGCCAAGACCGCCATGCTCTTTCGAGATCAACATCCCGAGAAAGCCGTGCTGCTTGACGAAATCCCAAATTGGCTCGGGGATCTCGCGCTCCGCGTGACGGACCTGCCAATCGTCGATCATCGCGCACAGCTGTTCAGTCGGGCCATCGAGAAATGCCTGCTCCTCACCGCTGAGCTGGATCGGCGGAATGGATTGTAGTTTCGCCCAATCGGGCGTGCCGGAAAAAAGTTCAGCGTCAAAGCCGACGGTGCCAGCCTCCAGCGCTTGCGCCTCCGTATCCGAGACCTTCGGCAAAATTTTCTGCACTTGGGCGAAGACCGGCTCAACCACGAACTGGCGGCGGATCGACGGGATCGATAGCAGCGCCAGCCCTAGGAACGGCAACCACGCAAGCCCTGTCAGCAACCCAGGAGACGTCCCACCGATACCGCCGTCTAAGAAGCCGCTCTGCCAGATATAAGTCAGCGCGCCGACAGCGAGCGCCCATGCCCACAGCGGCGCGCGATGCATCCCCAGGGCCAAGAATGCTGCGATTAGCAGAACGAAAAACACCAAGGTCGCCATCGATCTGAGCTCCTGTTCGCGCCAAGGCTTAACTGCCCGAGTCGCCCCATCGTCCCCGAAATAGGCTTGCTTGACGTATACGTCAACTAGTCGTGCGAGATTTGTCGCAAAATCTCTGGGCCGACCCTCAGCCCCGGGGGAGGCATGAAGGTAAATCTAACCAGATAAACGGCTGAGCCGGAAGCCCGCAAAATTATAACCGTGCGCTGCCGATCATAGCCGTCGAACTCCAGCTTGTCGGACGCTCATTTTTTGTCGGCCGGTGAGGCGGGCGCGGGAGCCGGCTGAGCGGCGGGCACTTCGGGAGTTTCCGCTGACGGCGGCGACTGCCCGAACATGTCGGTCACGAGGGTCGTGTACCAGCTGATGCTCTCGTTGTAGCTCTCCCGCCGAACCTCAGAGCTTTCGCCAGCCTTTGACACGAACGGCTCTTGCACTTCGAGATAGGGCTCGCCATCCCTTGTCGCTGGCACGTAGTCGCCACCGATCTTTGCGCTATTCTCCGGCGCGACCATCGACCAGCAGGTGTTGCGGTAGCGCCCCGGCGTCCGCGCCTTGCCCGAGAGATCGGCAATGATGTCGGCGGCAACGACGCCCGCCTGGCTCATCGCGGAGAAAGCCGACTTGGGCATCTCGGCGGCGATGGCCGCATCCCCGACGATGTAGACGTCTTTCGCCTTGAGCGACGCAAAGTTGTTAGGATTGACCGGGCACCAGTCGCCCTCGGTGACGCCCGCTTTGAACGCAATGTCACCGGCTTTCTGCGCCGGGATGATGTTAGCCAGCGCCGCATATTCGCTGCGCCCCGCTCTTGTAAACACTTGCCTCGTCTTCACATCGACGCGCGCAATCGCATAGTCGTCGATTTCATTTGTCAGATTGAGCTCGATGATGCCGGAGTAGAATTCGTTGAAGGCTTCCTCAAACACCGCCTGCTTGGAAAACGTCGATTTCGCATCAAAGATGATCAGCTTCGCCTTAGGCTTCCGGGTCTTGATAAAGTGCGCGATCATGCACGCGCGCTCATAGGGACCCGGCGGACAGCGATACGGATTAGGCGGAGCCGACATGATGACGGTGCCGCCGTCTGGCAACGACAGTAATTTTTCTTTGAGCAGCCAAGTTTGCGCTCCGCCTTGCCACGCATGCGGCATGACCTCGGCCGCGTCTTTGGAATAACCCTCGATCGTCTCGAATTTAATATCGATGCCGGGCGCCAGCACGAGGCGATCGTAGGCAAGCGGCGACGCGGCGTTGCTCAGCGTCACGGTCTTGGCCGTCGTGTCAATCGCCGACGCCATATCGGCAATCACCGTGATGCCGCGCTTCGCCACCCCCTCGTAGTCATGCGTGATCGATTGGAATGAGCGAAAGCCACCGAGGTACAAATTCGAATAAAAACAGGTCGTGTATTTTGTCCTGGGCTCGATCAAGGTGATATCGAGCGCCGGATTGGACGCCTTGAGACGGTTGGCGACCGTCGTGCCGCCCGGACCGCCGCCGATAATAACGATACGCGCCGGCCCCTGCGCCAGACTGATGCGCGATCCAAGCGGCGAAAGGGCGACTCCGCCCGCTAATGCCGAAACCCGCGCTGAAAATTGCCGCCGCGTAATCTCAGCCATACCCGTGCCCTTGCTTGCGGTCCGCGATTTCAGCTGGTCCGCGCCGTTGGGTAACGCGTACCTCCTTTAGGCGAGTTTGTCAGGAAATGAATCTCTTGTAACTAGCACTTGGGGAACGAAACTCGCTAAAGTGGTTGGCAGCTCGAAAGGCATAAGGTCCGTTATGGACAGCATGCGCCGCATCCAGATTTTATCGCGCCGGTCGTTCGTAGTTTCGGCCGCGGCGACGTTCTGCCTGCCCAGCGCCTTGGCCCGCGCCGGATCGCCGGCGGCGTCCGTGCTCGAGCGCACGCCCCAATTCGAAGACGAGTTTAAAAAGCGTGTCGGTCAGGCCAACCCCGCGTCCGGCAGCATCATTCTCGACTTGCCGGAGATCGCCGAGAACGGCAACTTCGTGCCGATTACTGTTACCGTCGATAGCCCGATGTCGGACGCCGATTACATCAAGACGATCCACATTCTCTCGACCAGCAATCCGGTCGCTCACGTCGCGACATTCCATCTGTCACCCCTCAACGCGATGGCGCGGGTGCAAAGCCGGATGCGGCTCGCTAAAACTCAGGAGGTGATCGCGCTTGCCGAACAATCGAACGGTTCGATGTTGATTGCGACGGCACTCGTCAAAGTCACCATCGGCGGCTGCGCGAGTTAGGTGGAGGCATGACCGTGGCAACCAAACCCCGCATCAAACTTCCCGACACCGTCAAACCGGGCGACGTGATCGAAATTAAAACGCTCGTCACACACGTCATGGAAACCGGCAATCGCAAAGATAAAGATGGCAACCCGATCCCGCGCGATATCCTGAATACGTTCGTCGCGAAGTTCGGCAATGCTGTCGTTTTTCGCGCCGAACTAGGCCCTGGGATTTCGGCCAATCCGTATATCTCCTTTCAGATGCGCGTACCCGGTCCAGGCACGTTCGAATTTGCTTGGACCGACGATCAGGGCACAACAACGGTCGAGACGACGACGTTGAATGTCGTGTGAGCCGGGCGGTTTGTCAGCCCCTCGCATGCGAACCGGGAACCAGTTTCCCCCGGCGCGGCTTTAGTTCCGTACACTCGAACAATTTCCGGCATTAATTGGCACTCAACGCGGGAGGATGCGATGGCTGATCGTGGGCAGGCGCAATTCAAAAATTTTGCGGAGTTCTGGCCTTATTATTTGCGCCAGCACGCCAAGCCCGAGACGCGGGCGCTGCATATTGCGGGCACAACCGTCGCGGGCGTCAGTCTTGCAGCGTTCTTGGCGACGGGGCAAAAGCGCTACTTGGCGTTGGCGCTCGCCGGATCCTACGGACCAGCGTGGGTCAGCCACGCGCAGATCGAGCACAACAAGCCTGCGAGCTTCCAACATCCGCTGTGGTCGCTGCGTGCCGATCTTTTGATGTATTCGATGTGGTTGTCGGGCACGCTCGATCAGGAAATGAGCCGCGCCGACCCCAAGCTCAAGAACACGTCGCGGAAATATCCGTGCAAAGCCGTCCGCGAATCCCAGGCCGCAGACGTGGTCTAATAGCCCCGGTTCCGCTCGACGCTCACGGCTGAATGTGGGATGATCCAGCATGTCCTACGCTCTCGGCCCCATTCTGCTTGTTGTGGCCATCGTGCTGGCGGCGGCGGCAATCAATGTCCTCAAGCAATACGAGCGCGGCGTCGTTTTCTTCCTCGGCAAGTTCGAAGGCGTGCGCGGGCCGGGACTGACGTTGATCTTCGTCCCGTTCCAGCAAATGGTGCGCGTCTCGCTGCGCACAGTGACGATGCAAATTCCCTCGCAAAAGATCATCACCAAAGACAACGTCTCGATCGATATCGCAGCCGTCGCCTACTATCACATCTCCGATCCGGAGAGGTCGGTCGTCGTCATCGAAAATGTCTACGACGCAATCAACCAGATCAGCCAGACGACGGTGCGCAATGTTGTCGGGCGGTTCAGCCTCGACGAGTTGCTGGCCAACACGGCAGCCATCAACGTCCAGATCAAAGACGTGATCGACAAACACACCGAGCCGTGGGGCACGCAAGTGACAGCCGTCGAAATAAAGGACATCGTGCTGCCCGACAACATGCAGCGCGCAATGGCCAAGGAGGCCGAAGCCGAACGCGAACGCCGCGCGAAAATCGTTGCAGCCGAGGGCGAACTTCAGGCGGCCGTCAAACTCGGCGAGGCGGCCGACATCATCACCGCGCACCCCGTAGCGCTGCAGCTGCGCACGCTCCAAACGATGGCCGAGATCTCCGTCGAGAAGAACTCGACGATCATCTTCCCCGCGCAGTTCCTCTCAACCGTACGCGAGGCGATGGCGTTTTTGGGGAAGGATGGTGAGGGGAAGTAGGGGGTGTGGGTTAAGCTGCAGCCTTCGCCTTTCGGCTCTTGGCCTTTGATGAAGCTTTATTGATTGAGCGCCTAGCAGCACGCGGCTCGACGCTCAGGCGAAGGCCAACCGCATCGAAAACGCGAAGCACGGTCGTGAACTCAGGATGCCCATCCTTGCGGAGCGACTTGTACAAACTTTCACGTCCGAGACCCGTTGTGCGCGCAATCGCGGTCATGCCTTTGCTGCGCGCAACTACGCCGATCGCGTCGACAATGAAGGCCGGGTCGCCGATCGCCAGCGCTTCTTCGAGATACGCGGCAATGGCCTCCGGTGTGTTGAGGTGCTCTGCGGGATCAAACTTTTTCAGGTCTGAAACTTTTTTCATTTCT
>JANOCZ010000246.1:0-3676 GCA_031412455.1 Hyphomicrobium sp.
GCCGAAATCTGATTAGCGCCGAGCTTAGCCCCCAAGGTTCGGTCGCCACTTTCATCGGTCCGTCCATCGCCAAGTAGTGCTTCGACGCCTTCCCAGCCAAGGCGATCGAATTTATCTAGCGCGCGAAGCACTGTTAAGCGACGGGGTTAACGGGCAAGGAGAATGCTTCACGCCGGCTAACAGTGCTTCGAGCAATAGACAAGTACGACCGGCTGGGTGGCGACGGAGTTCGTGCGCTGTTAGGTGAAGGACGAAAAGACGAATCTGGTGACTTTACGCCTGGCGCCCGGCTGGCGGCTGATCAGATCGAGAGCATTGGCATGTATGTTGGGTTCAATCAGCTTCCCAATGACGATCAGAATGCCATCGAGCATTGGAATGATCAGATAGAGGACTGGAGTGCGCTTGTTTCGAAGTCCGAGTCTGGATGTGAGGGTGTTGCGCAGCTGAAAGAAATGGCCTCCTTGTTCGCGGCCGCCGACTACGGACTCGACCGCATAAAATTTGATCCTGCGGTGATCCGCGGCCTGGAATACTACACCGGTGCCGTATTCGAAGCCGAGTTGACGTTCGAGGTCAAAGGCGCCGACGGCAACCCGGTGCGCTTTGGCTCGGTTGGCGGCGGCGGGCGTTATGATGATCTCGTTGCGCGCTTCACCGGTCAAAAAGTTCCAGCAACCGGTTTCTCGATCGGTGTGTCGCGCTTGCAGGCCGCACTCGCACACATCGGCACGAAGCGCGCGGCGGCACTCGGCCCCGTCGTCGTGCTCGTCATGGATAAAGGCGAGATCGCCGCTTATCAAAAAATGGTGCAGCAGCTTCGCGCCTCGGGCATTCGGGCTGAAATGTATCTCGGCTCGTCGGGCATGAAGGCGCAGATGAAGTACGCCGACAAACGCAACAGCCCGTGCGTCATCATCCAAGGTTCGGACGAGCGCGCCAACAATCAAGTTACGATCAAGGATCTGATCGAGGGCGCGAAAGCCGCCGCCGCCATCAAGGACAACAAGGAGTGGAAGGCGGCGCGTCCGGCGCAACTGACCGTTTCTGCCGGCGAGATGGTCGATGAGGTCGCCAAAATAATCGCGCTGCATTCAACGCTACCGCAAAGCTGATCCGCCATGGCCGCTGAATCCGCACAGCAGTTCGCCGCGCTCGAAGCCCAAGCGCAACTCGTGATGTCGGTCTTCACGAAGGCCGGGCATGAATCGGTTGCGCCCGCCGTCATCCAACCTGCCGACGTATTTCTCAACGTCATCGGCGAGAGCTTGCGTGCGCGAACCTACGTCTTCAATGATCCTGACGGCGCGGAGTTGTGTCTGAGGCCGGACCTCACGGTGCCGACGTGCCGGTTGCATTTGGCGCGCGGCGGCAACGTGCAAGCGCCCGCGAAGTATTGCTACAATGGTTCGGCGTTCCGCTTTCAGCCGCAGGGTGCGGACGCCGTGCACCCGATCGAGTTTCGCCAGGCCGGCGTCGAGCGGTTCGGAGACGCCGCGCGGGAAGCCGCCGAGGCCGATACGATTGCGCTGATCGTGCGGGCACTTGAAGCTGCAGGCCTCAAAAATTGGTCGCTGCATCTTGGTGATCTCGGGTTGTTTCACGCCGTGCTTGATGCCGTGCAGCTGCCGTCGCGATGGAAGAAGTCGCTCGGCGATGCGTTCTGGCGCCCCGAGGCGTTTCGCGCCGAGCTTCGGCGCTTGACGACTGCACCGGGCGCTGCGGCAGGATCAATTCCAGCCGAGGTCATAGCGACCCTCACGCCCGACGACGTCGCGGCCAGTGCGCTGGCTCTGCAAAACTATTTTGAGCTCAATCAAATTGAGATTGTCGGCACGCGCACGATCGAGGAAGTCTGTGAGCATCTGATCGACGTCACGCGCGATCTGTCGGCCCGGCCGCTCGAGGCTGAGGCGGCGGCGCTGATCGATGCCTATGTGCGCGTCAAGGGACCGGCGCGGACGGCGGGCGAGACGATTGCCAAAATCCTAGCCGGAGCCAAAGGCGGGACCGGCGCAGCGCTTGACGCTTATGATCGCCGCCTAGCGCTGCTCGCCAATGCGGGGATCGCGCTCGACCGCGTGGCATTCTCAGCCGAGTTCGGCCGCAACCTCGAATATTACTCTGGTCTCGTGTTTGAAGTTCGCGTGCCGCAACTCGACGCGGGCAGTCCGGTTGCGGGCGGTGGACGCTACGATGGCTTGATGCGCGCTGCCGGTTCAGCGGTCGATGTCGCAGCTGTCGGGGGCGCGATCCACACTGAACGTTTGCTCACCGTCGTCAACGGGAGCGCACGCACATGAGCAAACTCACGCTCGCCGTACCGTCCAAAGGCCGCCTCATGGAGCAGGCGACGGAAATGTTCGCGCGGGCTGGCATGGTGGTCAGCAAGGTCGGGCATGCGCGCGGCTATCGTGGTGAAATCCAAGGCATGCCAGATGTCGAGGTCGCCTATGTGTCGTCGTCGGAAATCGCCGCCGCCTTGAAGGCCGGCAGTGTCCACATCGGCATCACCGGCGAAGATCTCGTGCGGGAAAACATTTCTGACGCCGACACGCGTTTGCAATTTTTGACGCCGCTCGGCTTTGGGTTTGCCGATGTCGTCGTTGCCGTTCCAGCGTGGTGGATCGATGTTTCGAGTGTCGCCGACCTCGAGGCCGTCAGCGCTAGCTTTCGCCGCGCACACGGACGCTGGCCGCGCGTTGCCACCAAATATATGAACCTCACGCGGCGCTTCTTTGCCGCCAAGGGCTTTGGCGATTACCGGATCGTGGAAAGCCTCGGCGCCACCGAAGGTACTTGTTCGGCTGGGACTGCGGAGCTGATTGTCGATATTACGACGACTGGTGAAACTCTGCGCGCCAATGGCCTCAAGATTCTTACCGACGGCGTCATCCTGAAATCGCAGGCGAACCTGATCGCGTCGAACGCTGCCGTCTGGACGCCGAAGCTCAGCGTCGTTCGCGACGAGATTGCCGCGCGGATGCGTCGCGTTTAGTTGTTCGGCGCAACGGTTCGCTCGGGCTCAATGCTGGACCGACATCAGCACGCATTTCAGCACGCCGTAGTCATAGCGCCCTTCGAGCGCGGCGTGGGCGGCCCCGAGTTTTCCGGTATCGAGCGTATGGCAGCGCTCAAACGCGGCTTCGATTTCTTCCAGCTCTGCAGCGTCGAGTTTCAAGGCTGCGGCCGCATCGATGAGGCCCGCTTCGATCGCGTCGGCGAAATGGCCATAGACGGTCGAGACCTCAATGCCGCGGGCGTTGGCGATCGCGTCTGGATCATCACCGCGCAAATGTGCCGCCAGAGTTTGGTTGACCGTCGCGGATAACCGGTTGGTCAGCATCGGATGCTTTTTGAACAGGGCGATGGTCGACAGGAAAGCCTTGCCGTAGCGGGCGATCTTGCTCGTGCCGAGGCCGGTGATGTCGTGCAGCGCGGTTTCTGTTTTCGGGCGCTTGTCTGCCAGTTCGAGCAGCGTGCGATCCTGGGCGACGACGTAGGGCGGCAGTTTTGCTGCGGTCGCGAGTTCAAGACGCAGGGCTTTCAGCGCTTGGAATAACGCTTCGTTTTCGCCGGCGGCTTTAGGTGCGGACGAAGCGCTCGACTTGCCCTTCTTCTTGGGCGCGACGCGCGCAATGCGCATCAGAAATTTGTCTTCGCCGCGCAACAGCGG
>JANOCZ010000247.1:0-1643 GCA_031412455.1 Hyphomicrobium sp.
CGCGCTTTTCGCTTTTGGCCAAACCTCTGACTGAAATGCCGGCCTGGACGACGGTCTCGGGCGTTCCCGATACCAATGGGTGCCACCACGCCAAGTCCCGCCCTTCATCGACGACGCGATAGGCGCACGTCGCCGGGAGCCATTTCAGATCGCGAACTTTCTCGATTGTGATATCGATGCAGTCGGGCATGAGGCTGAAACGCTCGGGATAATTCGAGCAGCGGCAGGTTTTGACGTCGAGCATCGAGCAGGCGAGCCGGGTCAGGTAGATCTGCGCTGTGTCTTCATCCTCGAGCTTGACCATACAGCAGCGGGCACAGCCGTCGCACAGCGCTTCCCACTCGTCTTTGGACAATTGCTCTAGAGTTTTGGTCCGCCAGAACGGCGCCGTTGCGGGCTCCGGATCGGGCCGTTCGGCGGATGCATTTATCGCCACGTCGTTCGTCAACTTTCTCGCCACGTCTGTTACGCCGTCCTTCACCAGGGCTGCCTCAACCTTGCTATCGCAGCGACCATAACCACAATTTGGTCTGTAATGGATTCGTAAAGTCACTGTCTGCCCGGCCGCACGTCCTCGCTGCTGGCCTGATTCTGGGGATGATCCTCATTTTGCGCCCCCGGGCTATGAAAAAATACCCGCGATCCCTGCTATGCCGCGTGCCATAATCACCTCGACGACGAATCTGGAGACGCAGTACCGTTGAACGACTGGTTCTACAGACAGGGCGGCCGCGACCGGCTGATGCCAAATTGGCTCGGGATCGATTCCAAGATCAATTCCGTGCTGGCCGACGCGTGGTCGCGTTCGAAGGATTATTGGAACGCCGGCTCGAGCTTCTTCGCCCGCTTCCAGCTGTCGGGCTGGCGGCGGCTTGTCAACGAGTTGCTATCGGAGTCGGTTTCGCTGGCGACCGGCGCCTTCATCGTCTTCTACGGCCTCGCACTGCCCGCGCTCCTTGAATTCGACGAGAGCAAATTCCAGACCGGCAAGTTCGCCGTCAAGTTCCTCGACGCCAACGGCAATGAACTTGGTAAGCGCGGCATCCTGCACAACGACAGCGTGCCGCTGAACGAAATTCCCGATCCCCTGATCAAGGCGACGCTTGCCACCGAAGACCGGCGCTTCTTTGAACACTACGGTGTCGACGTGATGGGCACAATGCGCGCCTTGGCGACCAACGTGCAAGCGAACGAAGTCGTGCAGGGCGGCTCGACGATCACGCAGCAGCTCGCCAAGAATCTCTTTCTCTCGTCTGAGCGCTCCCTTCAGCGCAAGATCAAAGAACTGTTCTTGTCGTTCCTGCTCGAGAGCCGCTACAGCAAGCGCGAAATTCTCAAACTTTATTTCGACCGTGCCTATATGGGCGGCGGTGCGTTCGGCGTTGAAGCCGCGGCGCACTATTACTTCGGCAAGAGTGCGCGCGAAGTGAACATGGCTGAGGCGGCTATGATGGCGGGCTTGTTTAAAGCGCCGGCCAAATATGCGCCGCACGTCAATCTCGCAGCGTCGCGGGCACGGACGAACGAAGTGTTGGACAACCTCGTTGAGGCCGGCTTTTACACGGCGGGCCAAGTGCAGGCGGCGCGCATCAATCCGGCGAAAGCTATCGACAATCGGTCAACCACGAGCCCCGACTGGTTTC
>JANOCZ010000248.1:0-1832 GCA_031412455.1 Hyphomicrobium sp.
CAAAGGTTGGCATCTCGATCACCTCGGCGCCAACCGCCGGCGCGTGCCTGATCGCCAACAATTTGATCTCGAAAACAGAAGACGGCGCGATCCGCAAAATGACGTTCGGGGTCGTGTCGGGCCCAGATCTCGCCTTGGAGCCAGCAGGCACGAGCGACCACGGCCGCGTGACGATCACCGGCAACGTCGCGGTGTAGCCACCAATATCCGTCAGTTTTTTCGGGAATTTCGAGAGCGTGGTCGGCGCCCGCCAGACCGGGGGGGAATGGGTATCTGGCGAGCGCCGCACGATCTGGAGCACGGGGGGTGTATCTCCAGTATGAAAAGACCCTAAGGCCCAGAATATGAACTGCCCCTGAACGCCGGCTACAACATTGAAGCGGTGGCATTAACCCTGTGCAGCGACGCGCCGAAACCACAACCTGCCGGCAGAATCAGTTTAAGTTGCTGATCTCATTCATTGTCGTTCAGGGAATTGCCGATGCCGGCCCGTGCCGCGTCTCTCTCATCGAAGCCCGCAGGCGATTCCACCGATCTGATGGCCCGCGCGCACGCAACGCTCGAAGACGTGTTCGGCTACAAGAGTTTCCGCTCCCACCAGGCGCAGATCATCGAAGCGCTCGTGCACGGCCGCGATTGCTTGGCGCTGATGCCGACGGGCGGCGGCAAGTCACTCTGCTATCAAATTCCAGCCCTCGTGCGCTCGGGAACCGGCATCGTCGTCTCACCGCTGATTGCGCTGATGCAGGATCAGGTTGATGCGCTGCGCGAAGCCGGTGTCCGTGCCGCATTCCTAAACTCGACGCTCGATCGCATGACGCAGGACTCGATCGAACGGCAGTTTGCGGCAGGCGCACTCGATCTCCTCTACGTCGCACCCGAACGTCTCGTGCAGGACCGCACGATGTCGTTGCTGTCGAGTCACGAAGTCGCGCTGTTCGCTATCGACGAAGCGCATTGCGTCTCCCAATGGGGCCACGACTTCCGCCCCGAATACCGCAACCTGAAACTGCTCCAAAAGCGTTTCCCCAACGTGCCGCGCATCGCCCTGACGGCTACCGCCGATGAGCGCACGCGCCAGGAAATCGTCACCGAACTTTCGCTTGAAGACGCCGCGTGCTTTATCGCCTCGTTTGACCGCCCAAACATCCGCTACACAATTTCGGAAATGGGCTCGATGAGCGGCCGCGAACGGCTCTGGAATTTCCTCGAAGCCGAACATCCAACTGATGCCGGCATCGTCTATTGCCTGTCGCGCAAATCGGTCGAAGAGACAGCGGCGTGGCTGGCCTCGAAAGGCCGCAAGGCGCTGGCTTATCACGCCGGCCTCGAGCCGCACGTTCGCGCCGGTGTACAAACGAAGTTTCTTCGCGATGACGGGATCATTATTGTCGCGACCGTCGCCTTCGGCATGGGCATCGACAAACCCGACGTGCGCTTCGTTGCCCATCTCAATCTGCCAAAAACAATCGAAGCCTATTACCAGGAAACCGGACGCGCCGGTCGCGATGGTGACACGGCCAATGCGTGGATGGCCTATGGCATTCAAGATGTCGTCCAGCAGCGCCAGTGGATTGCGCAGTCGGACGGCGCCGAAACATTCAAGAAGGTGCAGCGCCAAAAGCTCGACGCGCTGATTGGCTTGGCCGAAATGCCGTCGTGCCGCCGCCAAGCGCTGCTCGCTTATTTCGGCGAACGGCTGCGCGAACCGTGTGGCAACTGCGATAATTGCGTGGCTCCTCCCATCACCGAGGACGGCACGCAACTCGCGCAGAAGGCGCTCTCAGCCGTCTATCGCACCGGCCAGCGTTACGGCGTGACCTACGTCACCG
>JANOCZ010000249.1:0-2452 GCA_031412455.1 Hyphomicrobium sp.
GATCGATCACGATCAGCTTAGCGCCCTCACGCAAGCGCTTCTTCATGCGCGACGCAAAAACGGGATGCCCGTCAGTAGGATTGGCACCGATGACGAGAATGACGTCTGCTTTGTCGACGCTCTTAAAATCCTGAGTCCCGGCAGATTCCCCGAAGGTCTGCTTCAAGCCATAACCCGTCGGCGAATGGCAAACGCGCGCGCACGTATCGATGTTGTTCGTGTTGAAGGCCGCGCGGATCATCCGCTGCACGACGTAAACTTCTTCGTTGGTGGTGCGCGACGAGGTAATACCGCCGATCGAACCCTTCCCATACTTCTGTTGCGTGGCCTTAAATTTGTCGGCCGCGAATTTGATCGCTTCGTCCCATGATACCGCCTGCCAAGGATCGGTAATCTTTTCGCGAAGCATTGGCGTCAGCACGCGCTCTTTGTGGGTCGCATAGCCAAACGCAAAGCGGCCCTTGACGCAACTGTGACCTTCGTTCGCGCCGCCATCTTTGTAGGGCACCATGCGCACGACCTGTTCACCCTGCATCTCAGCCTTGAACGAGCAGCCGACGCCGCAATAGGCGCACGTCGTCACAACCGAATGTTCTGGCTGGCCCATTTCGATGATCGATTTTTCCGTCAACGTCGCCGTCGGGCAAGCTTGGACGCAAGCGCCGCACGACACGCATTCAGACGCCAGGAAGCTCTCGTCCATGCTGGCGGAAACGTGTGACGCGAAACCGCGCCCATCGATCGTCAGCGCGAAGGTGCCCTGCACTTCTTCGCAAGCGCGCACGCACCGCGAGCAGACGATGCACTTCGACGGATCGAACGAGAAGTACGGATTAGATTCGTCCTTGACTTTGAAGCTGCCGTTGATCGATCCGTCGTGCTTCTTCGCGAACACGTGATTTTCGCCGTCATAACCATAGCGGACTTCGCGCAGACCGACGGCGCCCGCCATGTCCTGCAGTTCGCAGTCGCCGTTTGCCGCGCACGTCAGACAATCGAGCGGATGGTCGGAGATATAGAGTTCCATGACGCCCTTGCGCAACTTCGCCAGGCGGTCGTTCTGTGTGGAAACTTTGATCCCGGGTGCGACGGGTGTCGTGCACGAGGCGGGCGTACCACGACGGCCTTCGACTTCGCACAAGCACAACCGGCACGAACCAAACGGCTCGAGGCTGTCAGTCGCGCACAATTTTGGGATTTCGACGCCAAGCTGCATCGCCGCGTTCATGATCGACGTACCCTCGGGCACCGTGATCTCGCGGCCATCAATTTCGAGCGTCACCATCGCCGTCGAATCCGAATGCGGCGTGCCGTAATCAGTTTCCTTGATCAGGCTCATCGGCTTTACATGTTTGTTCATGGTCGCGTCCTCACAGAGGTCGTAAAAATGGAGGTCGTCAATTCGGTGTTATTCGGCTGCATCGGCAAGAAACTTATTCTGGCCCTTGCGCTGAAAATCTTCGGGAAACCCTTTGACCGCGCTCAAGACCGGCATCGGCGTCAACCCGCCCATCGCACACAGTGAGCCGTCAGCCATCGTCACGCATAAGTCCTCGAGCAGCGTCATGTTTCGATCGCGGTTGTCGTCGGCGATGATCTTGTCGATCACCTCGACACCACGCTGCGATCCAATCCGGCACGGCGTGCACTTGCCGCAACTCTCAATCACGCAGAATTCCATGGCAAATCGAGCCTGCTTAGCCATATCGACACTGTCATCGAATACGACAAGGCCACCATGTCCGACCATGGCGTCAACCTTGATAAACTCTTCGTAATCCATAGGTACGTCGAGCTTAGATTGCGGCAAGTAGGCGCCTAAGGGGCCGCCAACCTGAACCGCGCGCACTGGCCGACCGGTCGCCGTGCCACCACCCCAGTCGTCGATCAGCTGGCGCGTCGTGACGCCGAACGCCTTTTCAACAAGCCCGCCTTGTTTGATGTTCCCAGCAATCTGGAATGCCAGCGTGCCCCGCGACCGGCCAACACCATAATTTTTGTAGAATTCCCCGCCCTTGGAGAGAATAATCGGCACGGCGGCAAAGCTCATGACGTTGTTGATGATCGTCGGTTTGCCAAACAGACCTTCAATGGCCGGGATCGGCGGCTTGAACCGGACGATGCCGCGCTTGCCCTCAAGGCTTTCGAGCATCGACGTTTCTTCGCCGCAGATGTAAGCGCCGGCGCCGACCCGCACGAACAAGTCGAACGAATACTTCGAGCCTTGAATGTTTGCACCGAGCCAATTGGCTTTGCGCGCCACTTCAATCGCCTCGCGCATCACTTTGACGGCGTGGGGATACTCCGAGCGAATGTAAATGTAGCCCTTCGTGGCATCGCCGGCGATGGCCGCAATCGTCATGCCCTCGATGAGGCAAAACGGATCGCCCTCCATCAGCATGCGGTCGGCAAACGTACCGCTGTCGCCTTCGTCAGCGTTGCACGCGACGTA
>JANOCZ010000250.1:0-1963 GCA_031412455.1 Hyphomicrobium sp.
GGATCGTATCGGCTGTTTTGATCGACATGTTCGGTGCAACGGTGCTCGTTTCAGGAGTGGGTTCGACGTGCAGAGATAGCAGAGGGGAACGCGCGCCGAAACGGTGTTTAAGATTAAGCGTGTTCAGGGCACGAATACCAAGAGAATGAACGTTCCGAAAATGACGAGGTGCAGGAAGCCAAATAGGACGTTGGTTCTGCCGGCGGTCTGGTGGTTCGTCCTTCGAGCCGTTGCCGACCCGCGGATGTTAAGACTTTGTAAACGAAATAGCCGGCGCAAGGGTCAATCCTTGCCGCGCATTTCGTCCGTTGGCAGCCGAGTGTAGGAAGTTAGTAAACTCCTCTGTCCATTATAGGTCCGGAAGTTCACTGAATCGAGTTTCCATTTTGTCTGATGTTTTAGGCTTCTGTTGATGCGGACCGCCAATCCTTACGTGACCAATCTCGATCCGCACAGATTTGCGGCGCCGGGGGATGATCTGCCTGCCCGGCTGCGAAGTGGAGACGTGGCCCCGTCGGGCGATCCATTCGCGGCGTACTGGGTTGGCGCAAATGGTCCGCAGCAGGCCGCGCCGCAGCCCGCAAGACACCCGGCGTTCGACCGGATCATGGCGCGTATCCCGCTCGACTCGCGCCGCACATTCACACCCGATCAGCTTATGGCGTTGTCGCTGGCTAGCGTGCCGGTCAACTCGAAACACGTCATAGATTATCGCGTCAGTGTTCCGTTTTTTGGACGGCGATTTTATCTGACCCTGCTGGCTGGGCGCGAGCAGCGCTCCAAGGCGCGACTTGCAGCCGAGATGCAGCTCGCCTCGGTGCAGATTAAAAATCGCAATCCGGTCATTCTGGCGCTGATGTTTACGCTCGCGATATTTGCAGGCGTGACTGGGCTCTACATCATCAAATCGGCGTTGGGCGTCGATATGTTCGAAGGCGACTCAGCCCTGCACGATATTTTCAAAGTCTTGGAAAACCGCCCTTAGCGGATTTCATCACGGTTGCCAGCCTTTGTGCTCGTCGACGACACCCTCATTGTCGGCGGTTTCGGCGCGATCTATTTCGCGGACGAGCGCAAACAATGCTTCCTTGATGTTCTGCCCCGATACCGCCGATAGGACGAGCGGTGTCTTGCGCGAAGCTTTTTTCAAGTCGGCAAATTTTTCCTGAAGCGTGGCGGCGTCGAGCGCGTCGGCTTTCGACAGCGCGACGATTTCCTTCTTCTTGTGCAACTCGGCGCTGTAAGCCTTCAGTTCGCTGCGGACGGTCTTATAGGCTGAGGCGACGTCGGCTTCGGTCGCGTCGACCAGATGAAGCAGGACGCGGCAGCGCTCGACGTGTCCAAGGAACTGATCACCAAGGCCGGCGCCTTCGTGGGCGCCTTCGATCAAGCCCGGGATGTCGGCTAAAACGAAGCTCTTGTCATCGACCCCGACGACACCGAGGTTTGGGTGGAGCGTCGTGAATGGATAGTCGGCGATTTTCGGTTTAGCGGCCGAGACGGCGGCGAGAAACGTCGACTTGCCGGCGTTCGGCAGGCCGACGAGGCCAGCGTCGGCGATCAATTTCAAGCGCAACCAAATCGTCAATTCTTCGCCCGGCAGACCGGGGTTGGCGTGATCGGGCGCGCGATTGGTGGCGCTCTTGAAATGAGTATTGCCAAAGCCCCCGTTGCCGCCTTTGGCGATCAAGAGCCGCTGGCCAACTTCGGTCAGGTCGCCGAGCAACGTTTCACCGTCTTCAGCGAAAATCTCGGTTCCGGGCGGAACCTTGATGACACAATCATCGCCATTCGCGCCGGCGCGATCCTGGCCCATGCCGCCCTGGCCCGACTTGGCCTTGAAGTGCTGCTGGTAGCGGTAATCGATGAGGGTGTTGAGATTGTCGACACACTCGACCCAGACATCGCCGCCGCGGCCACCGTCGCCGCCGTTGGGGCCGCCGAATTCGATAAATTTTTCACG
>JANOCZ010000251.1:0-2235 GCA_031412455.1 Hyphomicrobium sp.
AGCTTTCGAACTTCGCTGTAACGCTTCATGCGCGTCTGCAATTTCGGCTGCGCGTCTTTCGTGAAAGCCCTGAGGCTCGCGCCCGACTGATCGACGGCGATGGCAAAGTCGTCCGCCGTGCACGTCGCGGCAACCGCATTCGTCATGCCCGACCACGCGGCCATCGCGGCGAACACCCTGAGCCAGCCCATCATGACGATAATCTCCGTAAAGCAACGTTCATGTCGCTCAGTCCCGTGGCGCGGATTTGGCGGCAACGCGAGCCAGGAAGCGCGGCGCATCAACGACAATCCGTGTGTGCCGGCCGGACCCGATCGGCTCGACGTCGTCATCAGCCTTGAGCGCAAACGACAACTTGCGCCCGTCGATCGCGGTCAAAGTCGCCGTCGCCGTAACCGCGAGGCCAGGCGGCGTCGGCGCATTGTGAGTGACGTCGAGATGACTGCCCAGGCTCAGATGACCGTCGGGCAAGAGGTGTTCGACGCACGCGACTGCCGCTGCCTCAAACGCCGCCACCAGCATCGGACTGGCGAACACCTCAGCTCCCCCGCTGCCGACCGAAGTCGCGAGCCGGTCCGGCGTGACCTGAACGACGACGCTGCCCGTCAGGCCCGGCTTCAGTTTCGACAAATCGGCCATTGGCGCCTCCAAAGCTAGCTCCGGCCTTACATCTGCCGGCAAAGCTGATCAATCGCGATGACCAATGAGGGACGTGCAAACTACGGTTAATTTGACAGCCGCTGCGAAGTTTTTTGCCGCCCGGCAGCTTGCCGCCTGACACGGTCACGATTGTCGGCTAACATGTCTTTCAGGGGAATTTGAAATGCGCTTGAGCCGCCGAATCTTGTTTGTTTTTGCTGCGCTCGCGCTGCTGCCGCTGCTTGGCATTTTTGTGACAGCGCTGCTGGCCTGGGCAACCGGCTGCGAGGTCAGCGAATCTGGCGCCGCGCCTTGCATCGTCTTTGATACGGACATAGGTGGCTTGCTCTCCGCCATGTTGACGGCGGGCTGGTTCGCCCTGCTCACCATTCCGTTACTGATGCTGCTCGTCGGTCTTTGGTCGCTGGTCGAGGCCTACGTGTGGGGTCGCCAGCGCCGCCGGACGCGCCGCGCTGACAAGCGCGCTCTGGCAACTCAGGCCCGCGCTGAGCCAGATAAATCTGCGGCCAGCGGCGTCTGAACTATCGTTTCGGAAATTCGACCAGACCCGGCATGACCGAGCCCTGCGCTCCGATTTCCGCTTCCGCCGCAGCGCAACTCTTGTCCATGATGATTTTGCACTGGTTGGGATCAGTCGCGTTTCCGCAACCCTTCACCGCATACCACGCATCATAGACCTTCGCCGCTTGAGCTTTGAACAGTTCTTGGTCAGCTCCCGCGTGGGCGGCGCGTAGCGCTTCGCCCTTAGCCGTGACCTTTGCCCCGATGCAAATATCGACAACCCCGAGCGCTTGCCCGTAACGCGCACCGGCTTCGCGCGCGCCTATCTCCGGGACCGCCGCATTCGGCTCAGCGCCGGCAGCAACCGGGACAACCATTGAGACAATCATGCCAAAAGCACAGATGGAGCGTCGAGCCATGCAAACCTCATGTCTAAATTCTAACTGAACGCGACTGCCGATACGCGTACTTCAAAGGCACTCGCACCTTGAACGCAGATCGTCGCGACACGGATCTGGCGCTTTCGATTATGACGGCGGGCTGGCAACGCAACCCCGATCAGCAAGTATGTGTTTCTGCAGCGCGCGTGTGAATTCGGCCTTTGCTCGATCGCCACGATCTTTGACCGAGCGCCTGAAAAGAGTAAAAGCCAAAAGAAGGCTGTAGCCAATGTGCAGCACTGCGCGCCAGCGTCGCCGCTCTAATTTGCCCCTTCGCTGCCAAGACTCTAGAACCAGGAGAGACGATCATGAACTCAAAAACCTACATGGCCGCGTTTGCAGCTGTCGCCGCGCTGACAGTCGGCACCGCCGGCCCGAGCGTCGCCCTGACCGCGCAGGAATGCAGCGCCAAATACAATGCCGCCAAGGCCGCCGGCACGCTCGGCGAAACGAAATGGAACGACTTCCGCAAAGCCGAGTGCGCGGACAACACCCCGGACGCCAAGACGGAAGCAGCCAAGCCTGCCGCCGAAACCACTAAGCCAAAGCCGGCTACCATAGCCGCTGGCCCAGCCGTGTTCCCCAAGTCTGTCGATGCCAAATATGCCAAGGAGTCGGCCGGCAAAGGCCGGAT
>JANOCZ010000252.1:0-2920 GCA_031412455.1 Hyphomicrobium sp.
GATCACCTTGCATACGGCGCTTGGAGTGGTCGAGACTTGGCGTACATCACGAATAACCAGGCCGGCAACATCGTCATCGACAACGACGGTAGCGACACGAAAGTGTACGTCCAGCACGGCGCATTCGCACAGAAGCGAAACCCCTACTCGTTTTATTCAAGCGCGCATGACGCCCATTATATCTGCACTATTTGACAGCAATGCTTCGCGTGCCCCTCAAACAAAAAAGGCGGCCAGAGCTTTCGCTCGCCACCTACACGTCCGACCATACGAATAAACTAGCACACGAGCGTTGCGCTGTCCAGAAAACTCTATGGTTTACGGCAATAAGCGTGGTTAGCGGCCCGCAGTTATCAACGGCGTTGAAGGTCCGCGAACGCGTCGCTCTAGTTCCAATCCGGTGGCGTAAACTGCGACCTTGATCAAAAGCTTTTGCAAGCTCATGGGCTTTTGGAAACAAAAGCGGGGGTGGTGGAGAGGGCTGGTTTCGAACCAGCGTAGGCGAAGCCAACGGATTTACAGTCCGTCCCCTTTAACCACTCGGGCACCTCTCCACACCGTTTTGGACGACGCCGGCGCAGTTAACTGCGACGCCCCGTCCAAACGAAAGCGCCCCGCCAAAGACAGGCGGGGCCCATGCCGGGTTATGTTCGCGGAAGGCCTTCCCTGTCAATCGGAAAAGCGGCAAGGTCGTGGGCCATAGTGGACGGCGCTCTCGCCGCCAACTTTCGAACATCCGAGATCACCCTGAGCAAAGACCCCGACAAACCAGGCGCTGGCAAAGCCGACTTTGGCAAAGCGGGTTTTGGCAAACCCGACTTTAGAAAATCCGACGCTGGCAAAACAGAGGCCGGTAAACCCGACCCCGGCAAAAAAGCGTGGCGAGGAAAGACGGGGCGCGACCTGCCTTCTGGGCCGCCGCGTTTCGCGCGCAACCGGTCGTCGTCGCATGGCGGGCCTGCACGCGGTGGTCCGCGCGAGGAGCCCGGTGGGCCGCTGCGTCTGTTCGGCGTTCATGCCGTCGAAGCCGCGTTTCGCAATCCGGCGCGGATCATCAAGCGGCTGGTGGCGACGGAGAATGCCGAGCGCCGGCTCGTCGATGCCATCGGGCCGCTGACGCTGACTGCCGAACACACGTCGCCGCGCGACCTCGATCGTTTGCTTGGCGCCGATACGGTGCATCAAGGCATCATGATCGAAGTCGAGGAATTGCCCGAGGCGGAGTTCGTCGAACTGGCGGAGAATGCCAACGGGCGTCCTCTGCTCGTCCTCGATCACGTGACCGATCCTCACAATGTCGGCGCGATATTGCGATCAGCGGCGGTCTTTGGCGCGGCCGGACTCGTGATGACGCGACGGCACAGTCCGCCGCTCAACGGTGTGCTCGCGAAATCAGCTTCGGGTGCACTTGAACTCGTGCCGATCGCGCTCGTGCAAAACTTGTCGCGCGCGCTCGCCGAATTGAAAGACGCAGGTTTCACTTTGCTCGGCCTCGACGGCACTGCAGATGCGTGCATCGAAGACGCGGACTGGAACTCGCGGCCTATCGCGCTCGTGATGGGTGCTGAGGGGAAAGGCTTGCGCGAACTCACGCAAAAATCGTGTGACCGGCTGGTGCGCATCACGACCGATGGACCGATCGCAAGTCTCAACGTGTCGAACGCCGCGGCCGTCGCTTTGCACTGCGCGGCACTGGCGCGACGACGCTGATCAAAAAAAACGCCGGATATGAATCCGGCGTTTTGTCGGCAGTTATTGAGCAAGTTGGCTCAATCGCAGATCACCGGGCGTTCACAGAGATAGCGTCCACCCCGGCAGACCGTGTCACCCCAGCGATTTTCGAAACAGCGGCGACCGGTCCAATGGCATTCGCGCGGACCGCGATAGCAACCGCCGCCATCATCATAGGCAGAGTACGAACGGTCGTAGCCGCGTGCATTGGCGGCGGCTCCGAGAATTCCAAGGCCAATAATACCGGCCGCAATGCCGACGCCAACGCCGTGACCGCGGCGAGCCTCAGCCGACGAGATTGGTGTCAGGGCGAAGCCTAACGCAACCGTGAGCGCCATCAGCGCGTGAGTGATTTTTTTAAACATGGGCTTCCCCTAACGGCCGCGTAACGCGGCGATGCAATTGAGCAATGATGCGAGGATCCTCTATGTCCCCCATCGCGATCATAATCACCGGCACGACATGAATGTGGCGTGAACACGAAAAGTTCGTGTCACGCCACAAGCTCAGTCAAAGTGAGTCGAAGTTTTCTCACCAGTCCCCGCGGCGATGACCGCCATAGTGGCGGTTGTGCCATTCGACGTGGCGGTATTTGCGAAGTGGTGAACCCCAAGCTGCATAGTAAGGCGGCAGGTGGCCCTTAAAACGCTGAATGCGGCGCGCACCCCAATAGTGCGAATTGTAGTACGGGTAATAGCCGCGCGGAGAATAATGATACTGATAGCGGCTCGGGTCATCGTGCGTCAGGTACGAGTGCTGATAGCGCGGACGGTAGACCCAGTGGCGAACGCTGCGAGTCGTGCCCCAGCCAGCTGGCTGATCAGCGCGCTTCCAATGAAACGCTGAGGCAGATTGTGGGGCGGCAACCGCGCCCAGTGAGACGATCGCCAAGGCGATGGCCAGGAGGCTCTTCAAACGCATTACCTTACTCCTCGACAGACCCGAAGTTTTCAGACGAACCCCGGGATAAACAATTTCGTAACTGTCGGCGAGAATACCTAATCAAAAGTTAAATTCCAGCTGCATGGCAGAATATTCGAAGGATTGGGGGGCCACTGTGCTCGGCCATCCTTGCTTTAGTTAATCAATTCCTCACAGTCAGGGCTCGAAAGTAGTGCAATCGATTCGGCCGGTCTTGGACCGGACGGCTGCCAAGCGTTGGGTCACGCCGGTCATGCCGTTTTCATGA
>JANOCZ010000253.1:0-25260 GCA_031412455.1 Hyphomicrobium sp.
ATGCACCGAAATGGGCATGAGAAAATCGGGCCGGCTCAGGTAAATCCCCGCGGCGGTCAAAATGCTCAGCGTCGTTACACAGCGCCTCAGTCCCATCGGTCCCTTCGCAAAGCACAACGACTCCCATCATACGCTCATCTCGGGCAAAAATCAGGCTTCTAATTCGCCGCGACAATTTAAGGTTCCTTGGCGCGCGGGGGTGCAGCGAACGGCAACTTGAGGCTCCACATCAACCGCGATGGCTCAACCGACTGATATGGCGACAATCCTATGGTCATGTTCTCATGACCTTTTTCCGGTTGAGCTCGGTATGTGCGGAACAGCCGATCCCACACCGACAGGTTGAAGCCGAAGTTACTATCGTGTTCGTGACGGAGAACAGAATGATGGACGCGGTGCATGTCAGGCGTCACGATCAGCGTTCGCAGCGCGCGGTCCAACTTCTCAGGCAAGGTTATGTTGGCGTGTGAGAACATCGCGCCGGCATTCAGAATGACCTCGAACAGGACTACGGCTACGACCGGCGCGCCGAGTGCCAAAACCCACAGCACTTTCCAGATTACCGACAGCGCAATCTCGATCGGATGGAAGCGAATGCCGGTGGTCACGTCGATATCTGTATCGGCATGGTGGACTTGGTGGAGCCGCCACAGGACGGGAATTTTATGAGTCGCGACGTGCTGCAGCCAAATTGCAAAGTCGAGGGCGACGATCGATATCGCCGCCTCGGCCCAAGTTGGCCAATCCGTCGAATTGAAAAGTCCCACGCCCGTGGAGGCCGCATAAAAAGCGGCGGCGGTCGCGGCGATGGGCACTGCCAGTATTGCCATGCCCTTAGTGACAACGCCATCGATGCCGACGATGGCGAGATTGGTCGTCCAACGGCGCGTTCTCGCACTGGTCAACGCGCGGCGCGGACGCAACCGCTCAACCGCCGCCAGAATTGCAAAAATTGCGACAAAAGCTCCGATCCGGAGAGCCGTTTCGCTCACGCCGTCAAGCATTTCCGTCATAACTTTTGCTCCAACTCTTGGCTCGACGCTTGCGTTTTTGACGAACCCCCATCAAGACCTTGCGATGGCTTATATCGTCGATACCGGTTCCGATAACGCGCAAGCCCGGATCATCATTGCTCATGGCGCAGGCGCGGGTTTAGATACTTCGTTTTTAGAGACGATGGCCGTTCTTTTGGCAGCTCGCGAGCTCGCAGTAACCCGATTTGAGTTTGCGTACATGGCCGCGCGGCGAACAGGCGGGCCAAAGCGGCCGCCGCCAAAGGCTGAGACACTCGCACCCGAGTACGCCGAGGCGATTGCGGCCGTTACGGCGCGCGCTCCGCATGGCCAGAAACTGTTCATTGGCGGTAAGTCCATGGGGGGCCGCGTGGCCAGCATGATTGCCGATACGTACTTTGCTGCGGGTTCGATCTCCGGGCTGGTTTGCTTAGGCTACCCGTTTCATCCGCCTAATCAGCCGCAGACGTGGCGCACGGCGCATCTGGAGCCGATGACGTGTCCGACCTTGATCGTTCAGGGCGAGCGCGATCCATTTGGACACCGGACTGAAGTCGAGGCTTTGCAGCTGCCGCCGGCAATCGCATTCCACTGGATTGGCGATGGCGATCACGACTTCGGGCCGCGGGGTGCCTCTGGTTACACGCGCAAAGGCAATCTGGCGGAGGCGGCCGACGCCGTTGCTGCGTTCGTCAAATCGCGGCTATAAGGGCCCTGAAGCCACCTCCAACACCCATGAAAAGAATCCCGACCGATGACGCTCGCCCGGATCGATCCTGCTTTAATCGCTAGCGCGGCTGACGCCCGAGCGTGGCCGTTCGAAGAGGCGCGACGGCTGATTCAGCGGCTCGACCGGCTGCCCGGCGGTAAAGACAAGACAGTCATTTTCGAAACCGGGTACGGGCCGTCTGGTCTGCCGCACATCGGGACGTTCGGTGAGGTTCTGCGGACGACGATGGTCCGTCATGCCTTCGAGGTCTTGACGAACGGCGAGCGGGCGACGCGGCTCATTTGTTTCTCCGATGACATGGACGGCCTGCGCAAAGTGCCGACCAATGTGCCCAATCAGCCGATGCTGCAGCAGTATCTCGATAAGCCGCTCACCCAGGTGCCTGATCCGTTCGGCAAGTTTGAAAGTTTCGCCCACCACAACAACGCGATGTTGCGCGACTTCCTCGACAGATTTGGGTTCAGCTACGAGTTTTATTCCGCGACGGACTGCTACAAATCCGGTCAATTCGATGCGACGCTCATGCGCATGCTGGCGGTTTACGACAAGGTGATGGACATTATCTTGCCGACGCTCGGGCCAGAGAGGCGCGCGACCTATTCTCCGTTCCTGCCGGTTTGCGAGCGGTCGGGCCGGGTTCTGCAGGTGCCGATGATCAGCCGCGATGTCGACGCCGGCACGATCACTTATGCCGATCCCGAAAGCGGTCAACCGGTTGTAACGCCGGTCACGGGCGGGCGCGTCAAGTGTCAATGGAAAGCCGACTGGGCTATGCGCTGGACGGCGCTTGGTATCGACTATGAAATGGCCGGCAAGGATTTGATCGATAGCGTCACGTTATCGTCGAAGATCTGTAAGGCGCTCGGCGGCGTTCCGCCCGAAGGTTTCATCTACGAACTGTTTCTCGATGAGAATGGCGAAAAAATTTCGAAGTCAAAAGGCAACGGGCTAACAATCGAGGAGTGGTTAGCTTACGCCTCGCCCGAAAGCCTTTCGCTGTACATGTTTCAAAAACCCAAGAGCGCCAAGAAACTGCACTTCGACGTCATTCCACGTGCCGTAGATGAGTACTTACAGTTTTTGTCTGGCTGGGAAAAACAAGACGGCAAGCAGAAGCTCGACAGTCCTGTCTGGCATATCCATTCGGGCGTTCCGCCACCCGCGGAACTGCCGATTACATTTGGGTTGCTGCTCAATCTCGTGTCGGTTTCGAATGCCGCTACGAAAGACGTGCTGTGGGGCTTCGTGCGCCGCTACAGCCCGGGCGCGACGCCCCAGGCCAATCCGATCCTCGACAAGCTCGCTGGATACGCGGTGCGCTATTACAACGACTTTGTGCGTCCAACGAAAACTTACCGGTTGCCGGACGACGTCGAGCGAGAGGCGCTCGCTTCACTCGATGCAATGCTGGCCAGATTGCCTGCGGGGGCCGACGCCGACCTGATCCAGAACGAGTTGCTGAATGTCGGCCGGGCTATCCCGCGCTATCAGGATCTCGCGAAGGCTGGGCCGCATGGCGGGCCCGGCGTCAAGCTCGACTGGTTTCAGGCCATTTACGAAACGCTCCTTGGCCAACAACGCGGTCCGCGGCTGGGCACGTTCATCGCACTCTATGGTATCGATGAAACGAGGGCCCTCATCGCCAAGGCACTTGCGAGCGAACTCGTCAGCGCGCCGGTTTCGTGACGCGGGGGAGGAGCCCGTCTCAAGGTTCACGCATCGCGGCGGCGGACTGCGACAGTTGCCTCAGGGAGGTTGTCCGGCGATGGCCCTGCCAGAGATCGCGAGACGGGCTTTGAGGTTGACGGTTCGATGCGCCAAAGATTGACAATCATGGAAATCAGGCGCTGTTCACGCGCCTCGATTTCTTCGCGACGCCAACTTTGCTCGCTCAGAATGTCTGCGGTGATCGGAAGTAGCGGAGCGCGTTCTGAAGCGGCCGCATAAATCAGCTTTTTCGCGTCGAACGAGGCATTTCGCGCCTTGTCGTTTTGCTCCTGGGTGATGAGTACGAGATTACCGAGGCTTTCGACGCACTGGCTCCGTTCTTCGGCGTTCGGAAACACCTTGCGCCAGTCGCTCGTCGCGGAGGGGCGTTGCGGCAGGACGTGTTCGATCGTGTAGAGTTCAGGGTCGGCGTTCACGAAGTTACCGCCGCCTGAAGCATCGCCGAGGCGCATCAAAACCAGTTTGCATATCTTTGGCCCGCGCTTGTGCAGATCCTTGAGGTGGAAAAGGACGCTGCGCACTTCTTCGCGGCTGAGCTGAAAGGCTTCGTCCTGCTCGCTCAATCCGCCGCCGGTTCGGATCGCATCAACGACGTCCGAAAAGCGCCGGTTGCGCTTGCCGGCACCAGCGCACAGCAAGCGCAGGACGTGGGCCATGCGGTCGATTTCGGCGATGAGGAACGTGGCGCGCTCGGGATCTTCTTGCCAATCCTTCAAGGCTAGCAACGCTGCCGGTGCCCAGTCGCCGTCAGCCAGGCGGGACAAGTATTTTAATCGGCGCACGATCTCGACAGGCAAGCCTGGCGCGTCGCACGTCTTGATTGTCTGATAGGTGCGGGCGTACGGCACGAATACCGTGTCGATGAATGCTTCCGCGCCGCCGACCATTGCTACGACCGAGCGCACGCCCGACACCACCTGACGGTTGTCAAAGCCGTACAATTTGCGAATGTGCGAGAAGAAAACTTCAAAGTCTTTGCCGAGTTGAGCCCCGGTTTCGTCCCAACTGCTGGCGATCGACTGCATGTCCGCGCCCGACACGCGGCTCAAAATGTCGGCTTTCAAAATATCGTCCCGCTGCAACTGCTTGCCGCGCTCATTCAAGACGACGAACGTGCGATGAGCGTTATCGATGTCATGACTGACAATAAGAACGATCCGGCAGCATTCGTCGATGAAGTCGAACAGACGATCGCGGGATTCGGGTGCCATGGCGCCTAGTTCGGAAACCAAAAGATTGCGCATCGCCAGTAGGGCTGCTTCCGAAGGCGTTAGGGGCGGCTTTTCGGGTCTGGTGGTGATCGTGCCGGCGGGTTGAAGAACGTATTGTTCGAACACGGCGCGGTCGCGCGAGGATAATTGCATGCGTGTGCGCTCGGTTCGGAAAAACGGTTTACCCATTTGAGCGTTGACCATGGATTGAACACGCTTGGCGACGATCCTCTTTGGGCTTTCGTCGAGATCGCGGAGCACGCAAAACATGGTGAGGAAGGTCACGAGGCGCTGTTGGCCATCGACAACATCGAATTCCCGCGTTGCCATCTTCAGCGTGATGCGGTCGGTTTTGTTGCCGGGCATATCCATCAAGAGGATCGTGCCGAGAAAATAGGTTTCATCGGATTCGGCACTCGATCCGAGGCCAGCTGCTTCGGTCAGATCGTCAACGAGCTGCTGGACCTGCTCAGGCCCCCAGGAATAGGGCCTTTGATAAACGGGGACGTTGAGCAGGAAAGGACCGGAAAGGAGGTCCGTCAACTTCAGTGACGCGGTCGTCAACACGTTTGGAAACTTTCTACAAAGAAGCGAGTCAGCAGGTCATGAGCCTCGCTGTCGTCACACTTGAATTGCGGGAGATGACCCCGTATCAGCGCTCGGAAAACTTTCCGTATTAACCCTAGCACGCTTTGATCCGGCCTAATCAAGAGCGACCTACGTCTGAGCAGAAAACCGACGGTCGTGTTGTCCCAAGATTACCGTGCACTGAGAGTGGAATTTTTTTATTGACCGACGTATTCGAGCAAATGTCCGCTGACTGCGTTTACAAAATCGTGCCGACGAGCGATTGGGAACGAGCATGTGCGAAGAAACTGTTTCACCGTTCGGCGGACGATGAGCGCGATGGGTTCATACACTTATCCGCTGCGGCGCAAGTCGGCGAAACGTTGCAGAGGCATTTTGCGGGGCGCGATGACTTGGTGATCGTCGCGTTTGCCGCCGATAGTTTGATTCCGCATCTCAAATGGGAGCCGTCGCGCGGAGGAGAGCTTTTTCCGCATTATTATGGAGATCTGTCCACGCGACTCGCGCTTTGGTGCAAGCGCCTGGAACGCTCGATCGACGGGACGTACCTCATGACTGGAGACCATGCGTGATGTTATCGGGACTGTATGCACTCGCCCGGCCGGTCATATTTGCGTTGGAGCCTGAGGTCGCGCACGAGACGACGCTCAAGGCACTCGAGAACGGCATCTATCCGCGAGATCTAGGGCGCGACGACAGCGTATTGTCGCAACGCGTGTTCGGCCTCGATTTCACAAACCCGATCGGGATTGCCGCTGGTTACGATAAGGACGCGCGCGTGCCGGACGCCGTGCTGGGGCTCGGCTGCGGGTTCGCCGAGATCGGGACAGTCACGCCCAAGCCGCAAACGGGTAACCCGCAGCCGCGCGTGTTCAGGCTCATTGCCGATCATGGGCTGGTCAACCGTCTGGGGTTTAACAACGGTGGCCACGCCGCCGCATTGGAAAGACTGCAACGACGACGGGGAGCGGGTGGCATTGTCGGTGTCAACATCGGTGCCAACAAGGATTCAGCCGACCGCAGCGCCGACTACGTGCGCGGTATCGAAATTTTCAGCGACGTCGCCAGCTATTTCACGGTCAACATTTCTTCCCCAAACACCCCGGGTTTGCGGGATTTGCAGGCACCCGCCGCGCTCGATGAATTGCTTGGCCGCGTGATGTCGGCGCGAGGCGCGGTGGAGGGTAAAGGCGGTCCGCGACGGCCCATCATCGTCAAAATCGCACCGGATATTGCAGAAGACGACATTGTCGCGATCATCTCGATCATCACGGCGCATGCCGTCGATGGTATCGCCGTCTCGAATACGACGCTATCGCGGCACGGATTGCGGGATGAGCGCTCGGCGGAAGCCGGTGGATTGTCGGGACGGCCGCTCTTTGAGCGCTCAACGGCTATGCTCGCGCGCATCTATCTGGCCACGAGCGGTGCCATACCCCTGATCGGGATCGGTGGGATCGATAGCCCGCAGACGGCGCTCGCCAAAATCGAAGCGGGGGCGACGTTGTTGCAGCTCTATACCGGGCTCATCTATGAGGGGCCGGCGCTGATCGGACAGATCAAAACGCATCTCGCTCGGGCGGCAAAGGACGCTGGATCGGGGGGGCTGGCCAGTATTCGGGGACGGCAGGCGGCGCAATGGGCAAGCAAGCCTCTGATCTAGCTGCTCACGTGTTCGAGCCGTTGCCCGGCCGGGCGCGCAGGAAGCGGATCAACAGCCATAGCGGGATGACCAGCATCGCACCTAAGGCCATGTAGTCGAACATCCAGGTGACCGCACCGAAGCCCATGTCGTAGATCGTGCGCGCGAACTGGTCGAGCATGTAGAAAAAGTTTCGCGGCGTAATGCCGAAGACCGACAGGAACACGCCAACCAGGATCGAGAGTATCGCGAGGCGCACGATGACGCCTGCCGGCGAGCCGCCAATAAAATCCCGCAAATTCATGACCCGTCTCCTGTCGTGCTCGCATCCGCCGATGAACTGGTTATTTGCGCCAGCCGCGTCAATCGCTTACCACAGGGTAGTAAGTAGAAGCGAGCCATCGAGCTAGCGTCACGCGTACAAGGCTTCATGTCATCCCGTCTCCGAGCAGCAGCCGCGACGATCGGCGTACAAAAGCAGCCGCCGTTTGAGCCCGCAATGCTGCCGCCGCAGTTCGCCGATTGGTTTGCGCAGCGCGGCTGGAATGCGAGGCCGCATCAGCTGGCCTTGCTTAAGGCGGCGCGAGAACGCCGACCGACATTGCTCATTGCTCCGACGGGCGCCGGCAAAACGCTTGCTGGATTTCTGCCGAGCCTCGTCCAATTGGCGGATGACCGACGGGCGACAAAAGGCGCGGGGCTGCGCACACTTTATGTTTCGCCGCTGAAAGCACTCGCGGCCGACGTGGCGCGCAATCTCATTTCCCCGATCTCAGAAATGGGATTGAAAATTCGGACAGAAACGCGGACAGGCGACACGTCAGCTGCGCGGAAATCGCGGCAGCGAACGCATCCGCCGCATATTCTACTCACGACGCCAGAGCAGGTCGCGCTGCTGATCAGCCACCCTGACGCGTCATACCTGTTCGCCGATCTCGACACGATCATTCTCGATGAGTTGCATGCACTGGCGGCGTCGAAGCGCGGTGATCTTTTGGCGCTCGGGATCGCGCGGTTGCGAACCTATGCGCCAAACGTCATGACAATCGGGCTGTCGGCGACGGTCGCGCATCCAACCGAACTTCGCGCGTATTTGGCGGCGCAAACCGATCCCGAACATCGTCTGGCGCTTGCCGATCTGGTCACGGCGCCGGGCGGTGCTAAGCCCGACATCAAAATTCTGCAGGCTGAAGCCGAAGTTCCGTGGACTGGGCACACCGCGCGGTATGCGATGCGGGAGGTTTATGACGCGATCCGGGACTGCCGGTTGGCGCTGATCTTCGTCAACACGCGTATGCAGGCCGAGTACGTGTTTCAAGAGTTGTGGCGGGGCAACGACGACAATTTGCCGATTGGACTGCATCACGGATCGCTCGATGCCGCACAACGCAAAAAAGTCGAGGCGGCCATGGCAGCCGGCAAGCTTCGCGCGGTCGTCGCGACCTCGACGCTCGATCTCGGCATCGACTGGGGCGACATCGATCTCGTCATTCACATCGGTGCCCCCAAAGGCGCCAGCCGGCTTTTGCAGCGCATCGGCCGCGCAAACCACCGGCTCGATGAGCCATCGCGCGCCATCCTGGTGCCCGGCAATCGCTTCGAAGTGCTTGAATGCCGCGCCGCCCTCGAAGCCGCGGAGGCAGGCGCACAGGACGCGGTGCTGTCGCGCAGCGGCGCGCTCGACGTTCTCGCGCAACACGTGCTCGGCATGGCGTGCGCCGCGCCGTTCGAGCCGCAAAAACTGTTTGATGAGGTTCGCTCGGCGCTGCCTTACGCAGGTCTGACGCGACGGCAGTTCGATCGCACGGTCGATTTTGTGTCCACGGGCGGTTATGCGCTGCGGGCCTACGAGCGATTTGCGAAACTGCGCTCCGATGGCGATGGACGGTTGCGGATATCGCATCCTCGGGTGGCGCAGCAATACCGTCTCAACGTCGGCACGATCGTCGATACGCCCATGCTGAAAGTTCGCCTCGTATCGGGCAAACGCGGTGGCAAAATCAGCGGGTTGCAAGGGGGACGTGTGCTTGGCGAGGTCGACGAATTTTTCGTCGAGCAAATGCCGCCGCGGGCGACGTTCGTCTTTGCGGGAGAGGTTTTGCGCTTCGAAGGTATGCGTGAAACTGAGGTTTATGTTTCACGTGCGACGGATAGCGATCCGATGATCCCCAGTTATGGAGGCGGCCGGTTTCCGATGTCGACGCATCTGGCGGCTCGCGTCCGGCTGATGTTGTCCGACAGCTCCACGTGGGCGGCGCTGCCCGATCCCGTGTGTCATTGGCTCGAACTGCAAGCCCAACGCTCGATCATACCTGGGCCCGACGACGTGCTGGTTGAAACGTTTCCACGGCAGGGGCGCCACCACCTCGTCATTTATCCGTTCGAGGGGCGTTTGGCGCATCAGACGCTCGGCATGCTTTTGACGCGGCGGCTGGATCGGGCGGGGCTGCAGCCGCTGGGATTCGTTGCCAACGATTATGCATTGTCGATTTGGAGCCGCGGCGATGTCAGTGCAGCGATCGCGGCTGGCCGTTTGAGCCTCGCACAGCTGTTTGAGGAAGACATGCTCGGCGATGATCTCGATGCGTGGCTTGCCGAAAGTGGATTGATGAAACGCACGTTCAGGCATGCGGCGGTCATCGCCGGGCTCATCGAGCGGCGGCATCCGGGCAAGGTCAAATCGGGGCGCCAAGTCACGATGTCGACCGATCTCATTTATGACGTGTTGCGGCGGCACGATCCTGGACACTTGCTGCTTGAAGCGGCGTGGGCGGACGCGGCGACGGGAATGCTCGATATCGCGCGGCTCGGTGAGTTTCTGGCGCGGATACGCGGTCGAATCAGGCATCAAGCCTTAGCGCGGCTGTCTCCGCTGAGCGTGCCTATTTTGCTCGAGATCGGCCGGGAGCGTGTCTACGGCCAAGCGCAGGATGGGATTTTGCGCGAGGCGGCCGATATTCTCATTCGTGAGGCTTCGCAAATTGAAGATGCCGTGGGCGACATTGTGACCAAATGATTTGAGAACGGTTGGCGGGGGATTTCATGAACGCACTCAGGCCCGAGCGATTTGGAATGGACGACGCCCGCGATCAGCCGGTGTCGATCTGCGGCAAGGCATTTCGCGCGCATATGTCGGGCGCGCTTTATTGGCCCGCCGAAAAAGCGTTGATCGTTTCGGATCTCCATTTTGAAAAGGGTTCGCATTACGCGGCGCGCGGGCAAATGCTTCCGCCCTACGACACGCGCGAGACGTTGCGCCGGCTAGCCGAGGTCATCGATTATTATGATGCGGCGACGATCATCTCGCTCGGCGACAGTTTTCACGATCACGCGGCGACCGAGCGGATGGACAGCGCCGATTTGCGTACACTGCGCATTCTTCAGGAAGACCGCGAATGGATCTGGATCACGGGCAATCATGATCCGGAGATCGCGGCCAGCATTGGCAGCAATGTTTTCAAAAGCCTGCAGGTGGCCGGACTTTCACTGTTACATCAACCGAGCGATGGAGCGGCAACGCATGAAATCGCCGGGCATTATCATCCTGCTGCGCGCCTTGTCGTGCACGGCACATCGCTCCGTCGGCCGTGCTTCGTCAGCAACGGGATGCGGCTGATCATGCCCGCATTTGGCGCGTTCACCGGCGGCCTCAATATTCTCGACGTTGCTTTTGCACCGCTGTTTGGCAGCGATGGAATGGCGGTCTGGATGCTTGGTCAGGAAGGACTTTACCCCGTGGCGCCGCGCTTGCTGCGGGACGACTGAGTTGAGATTTCAGCGCCTGGCCAAGCGAAACGCGAACGCCGAAGCCATACCGGCAAGTGCTGCGAGCACGATCGTCGCGGCGGCGTAAAAAATTGGGGCGTCGTAAGCGGCGGCATGTAGGAAGCGTTCGAGCCCGGCGCGCTCTAATTCGACTTTGCTGCGGTAGCTGCTTAGAAGCGCGCGGTCTTTTAACAAGTAAACGCGCGCGGTCAATGCGCCCACCGGCACATTCGGCGGCAGCGTAATGGTCGAGCGGAACAAGCTGCGGCCAATGAACGAAACACCGTAATCGGCGGTGACATACAGTCCATCGCGCTGCTTCAAGCGGATCACGGCTTCGCGGAATTTGGCGATCTCGGCTGGGTCGGTCGCGACGTTGCGCGAGCTGCCGGACGGCATCATGCGAACGTGCCCGAAGCCGATTTCATTCTTGTTGAGGACTGCGATGTCGGAGACCTCATCGATGGGACGTGTCGAGGCAATGGCATAGTAGCTTGGAAACGACGCGAAGCGGATCGAGCTCGAATTGATCCACAAGCCGCCGGCCCTGGCTTTGCGGCGAACGACAACGGGCGCTGGTGTTCCCTCAACGACGACCACGACGTCGTAGGTTCCGGCTTCGGCGCTCGGCTGACGGCTATTCTCGACCGTGCCAAATATGATGATCTCGGTGCCAGTGAATCCAGATGTAATCGATACGCTGCGGGTAGAGACGTCGGCTTCCACTGTCTCGCGTGGGGCATCGACCGCTGCAGCGATTGCACGAGTTGCGCTCATACCAAGCAACAAGGCGATGGCAAACGCGGGCAACGACCAAGCGCGACGCTTCATGATCCCCCCTGCATCCCGCTGAACGAATAGAGTTCCGCCGGGGGCAGCACAAGATCGACGCCGATGCGCACGGCGACAATCAACACGAGGGCTGCTAAAAGTATCCGCATATTCTCGTTGCGTAACCGCTCGCCCGCCAGCGCGCCGAATTGAGCGCCGAAGACGCCACCGGCTATCAACAACATTGCGAGCACGATATCGACTGTGCGATTCTGCACGGCGTGCAGGAGGGTCGCGAACGCCGCCACAAAAACAATCTGAAATAACGACGTGCCAACGACGACGGCCGCTGGCATGCGAAGAAGGTAAATCATCGCCGGGATCATGATGAAGCCGCCACCGATGCCCATGATGGCGGCCAGAAAGCCGACGAACATGCCGATGACGGCCGGCGGAATAGCGCTGATATAAAGTTTCGACCGGTTGAAGCGCATTTTTATTGGTAGGCCGTCGACCCAGCTATGTTGTCCGCTGCGCCGGCTGGATGCGCTCGTCCCGCCGGTGCGCGTGTTGGACCAAGCGGTCAAACTTTCGATTAGCATCAGTCCGCCAATCACGCCCAGAAAGGTCACGTAGATGAGCGAAACGGTCACATCGAACTGACCAGATTTGCGCAACAGCCGCACGGCCTCGACGCCGATGAATGTGCCAGCAAGCCCACCCGCCATCATGACAAGGCCCATCTTCACGTCGACGTTGTTGCGCTGATATTGCGTGACGGCGCCCGAGACGGACGAGGCGACGATGTGCGCCGCGCCCGTGCCGACGGCGACAGCGGGGGGGATGCCGAGGAATATCAGAAGGGGGGTCAACAGGAAGCCGCCACCAACCCCAAATAGCCCCGACAAGAAGCCGACGGCCGCACCGAGGCTGAGGAAAACCAGGACGTTGACTGGCATCTCAGCGATCGGCAAATAGACGTGCATTGCTGCATCCGCGGTTGGCGTTGCGGCTCGACCGGGTGATTTTCAACCAATCAAGTCAGCTATCGGACACCAACTCAGAGCCTATCACAAGCGAGCAATGGTCGCGCTTGTGTCAGCCGCTGACGCCGTTGGCGGGATTTGCTTTCCAGGCTTCGCCGGCTTTGCGGGCGTCGTTGATTTGAGCGTTAGCTGACTTCGGCTTCCACATGCCGATCATCTGCTGGGCCTTGGTCAACTGCTCAGCCGTCATTTTTCCTTGAAGAATGTCGCGTCGACGAATTGCCTCTTTATCGCCGCTGCGGGCCGCGATCGAAACCCACTTGTAGGCAAGTGTCAGGTCCTGATCGACGCCCAGGCCATTTTCATGAAGCACCGCGAGGTTGAATTGGCTGTCTGACAGGCCGTGATCGGCGGCTTGGCTAAACCAAGAGGCAGCGGTTGCGTAATCGGGTGAGCCGCCCGTCTGGTTGGCACTCAGCACGGCGAGGTTGTGCATCGCTTTGATGTTGCCCTGTTCGGCCGAGCGCTGGTACCAGTCGGCGGCGCGGATCGGATCAACTTTCAGTCCGAGGCCGCGCTCATAGAGCGTGCCAAGACGGTACTGCGCTTGAGCGAAACCCTTCGACGCCGAGCGCTGATACCACTTTGCGGCGTCCTTGAAATTCTGGCCAGTGCCTTTACCTTCCGCGAGGCGTGCGCCAACTTCAAATTCTGCGGATGGATCGCCGTTGGCCGCGGCCAAGCGCAGCGAAAGTGGTCCAACCGATGCGGGGGGGAGATCCAGCGCCGAGGTCTGGGACATCCCGCCTCTCATCACCGAGGTGTCAGCCGTCACCGGGTCTCGTTCCGGCGCAAGCGCTATCGTCGAGGGAAGGGCGTCCGTGCTTTGCACGGCTGCTTGGCCGAGCTTACCCGACATGTCAGCCATCGCCTGCCGGTGCTTGGCTCTGGCCAGGTCAGCGGCCGACATCGGCCTATCCGTATCGACTGCGACGCCCATCATCGGCGTATCGTTGGCGCCCACGATCAGTTCCTGACCATCGATCGCTCCATGAGTTCCGTCGTGCAGATTGAGCTGCGTTGGCGCTGAGCCATTGCCGGCTTCCGGATTGACGGCATCTGGCGAACTATTTGTTGCGCCGGAAGCGTCTGATTTCGCTGCTTTGGTTGTGGTCGTCGACGCCGGGTCCGACGAGGTGGCGTCGAGGCTCGCTGAGGGTTCGGCTGTGCTTGCCGCCACAGGTGCTTGTGAGCCCGAGCCACCTTGCATCACATACCAACCGCCGCCAACGCCGAGCGCGAGCGTGGCAGCAACAAGCGCTATTACCTTGATGCGCGGCGAGGATGCGGCCGTTTTACCCGAAGCGGCGGCAACTGTTTTCGCAGAGGCGCGTACGGAGGATCCAACTGCATCGGCTGATGCTGCCGGCCGGGCGATCTCAATATGATCTGGGCCACCTTCCGCGTTTTCGGCGGCGAGACGCATCTTGGCGCGACGGGCTTCAGCGATAAAATCCTGGCGCAGTTTCTCGGGGGTGCGAGCCGGTGTTGCGTCGCCCACAAAGGAATCCCGCGGCGTGATTTCGGCGGGCGATGCTGCGAACGGCTGGGCCATCGATTTGGCGGATGCAACGGCTGCAACAGCGGCATCGAGTGCGGCTACAGGTTCGTGATGGTGAGTGTCCGAACTGAAGCGGACCTGCTCGCGAACGTATTCTTGGGGGGCGGAGTGGTGGCGCTCCTGAGCGGCGCTCATCGCCGACATCTCCATCTGGTCAACGCGATCCAAAAGGCGGATCATCGCTTGCTGAAGCGTGTCGAGCAGGGCCGTGGTGTTTTCTTCGCCAAGACGTGATTCCGAGATAAAGCCGCGCAACATGTCGCGCACTTCGGCATTTTCCTCAGCATGATTGACGGGCGGCTGGAGCTGGGCGAACTGCGCTGCTGCCGCTTCGGCGGCCGTTCTCGCAACAGCTTCAATATCAAACTGTGGAGCCTGCAGTGATGCTGCATCGCTCTCATAGGCACTTGACGATGCGGACGTTGCGATTTGGTGCACGTCTTCAAGCCGCCCGGCGATACCGACCAGATGATCTTCAATCGCGTCGAGGCGCATTAATTGCTGGTGTGCGTTTTCCAAGTGGCCAGCGAGTTCGCTGACATGTGCTTCGATAAGACGGACGCCTTCGACATCGCCGCGGGTCGCGACTCCTTCGATCAAATTGCTAAAGTGCCGTTCGAGCTGATCGACGCGCTGGCCAACTGCAAAGAAGCCCTCGTCGGGGCGCACATCGCTCAACTGTTCTTCGATGCGCTTGGAGATGTCCGAGAAGCGCTGCTCGAGCCACAGATGATCGACGCCCGAGACGGCGTTCGTCGCTAGCTGCGGCGGCTGCGCGGTCATGAAGGCGTTCGAGGAGGAATTGGCGGCGGCTGGGCGGTTGGCCGAATGGAGATCGGGCTTGATTTGCGGCGCTGCGTAGGTCGTTGCACCCGTATCGTAAACGCCGGCCAGCGCTTCGGCGGCGTCGTGGTCCCACGGATCGGTGACATTGCCGGGAAGGCTTTCGATCACATCGAACGTGTCGATGCCATTCTGGGCGCGCATTGCTTCTTCATCACGGCGGCGGCTGGCTGATGTTGCGGCATCGGATGCCGACCGCAACGCCGCCGGCGGCTCAACCGAGTGAAATGGTGGCGCATATGCGGGTGCCGGGTTCGGCGCTGCTGGCGCGTGACCTTGCGGGGCGGGGAAACCGGAATAGGCGCTGTCGGTTTGAGAGGCGTTTTGCGCCCGGCTTTCGCTCGCCTCCGCGATGCGCGAGGCGATTTCGGTCATGCCGGCTTCGATACGCTCGAACGCTGAGGCGAAGTTTTCAGGCACGCGCGGCTTTATCGCCTTGGCTTCCCGGCCGATGCCGCTGAGGCGTTCTTGCAGCTGCTGGAGCGTATCAGAGTGGCGGCGATCGGCCTCAGAGATCTGATCGACGATGGCGTTCAGCAAACCTTTTAGATCACCAGCCCGGCAACCGGCCAGAACGTCGGGGCCTTTGCTATCGTGCAGCGCTTCAACGCTGTGGCGAACCTGTTCGCTCAAATCTGCATTCGCCATTCGTACCCTCTTGTCGTCTCGTTACCGCAGCTCGATGCGCCGGCATGGCTATCGTGAACGACAAGGCGTCCACGGCCACGCCAAGAGGCGGATCGAAGCTTGGACGCGGAACAGGTGAAGCTATGGAGCGACAGTCTCAGCCGGCAGTAAACGTTGCGTTAAGGGTCGCCGCGCCAATTTTTTAAGTATTTGTATCAGTCAGTTAAGCGAGATCATGGCCCATCATCGAGCGGCTGCGGCCTACCGATTCCGATGGGTGATTCGGTTTTTGGCCGGGGGTCCGTCCACTTGCCATAGTCGCGCGTTAAGTCCCCAGTCTTGGCTTCACTGGAGATCTGCTTATGTGCACCTCGTTTTGTTTTTCCCGGGTGGTGAGCGTTGCGCTTCTGGCCTTGGTGGTAACAGATACCCAATGGGCCCGTGCGGCTGAGCCGCGGCTCGAAAACAAAAGCCGTTTTACGATGACGCCTGTCGAGGGTGGGGTCATGCGCCTCGATACCGAGACGGGTGCAGTTTCCCTGTGTGTGCGCAAGGCCGAAACATGGTCGTGCGAGCCGGTCAACGACCAATTATCCGGCGGCGCCATGGCAAAACTCGAGGCTGAAAACCGGGAGTTGCGCGATCGCATCAAAAGTCTCGAAGACAGTCCAGCGGCTGGTCAGCCGCAACCAACCCCAACGCCGCCAAACGATGGTGGCTACCCAACTGAACCTCCGGGCGGCGTGACCAAGCTGCCCAGCGAAGAGGACGTTGATCGGGCGCTCGACTACATGGAGCGGATTTTCAAGAAGTTTCGCGACCGGATCAAAAAGTACGAGGAGCCCGGGGTGCCCGTGAAACCTGGCGGCGGAACATCGGGCGGCGGCGCACTGTAGCATTCGCCTTTAAGACGTTGGCTGCGGGACGCCCGGCCGCTCGACGTTTCTCGACACGTCATCTCTGCGTCTGTTTCTTAAGTTGCAGACGCTGCATTTCGCGGTCGTAGATGATCTGGCCACCGGGCACGCGAATGTCGCGGACGATCTCTAGCGAGTGTCGGCTGGCCTCGGGGCGTAAAGCGCTTAGGCTAAGCGCGACGAGGAATGCCACGGGAAGGCCAACAATGCCGGCAATGGCGCTCGGAATCGCGAGGTTGCCGGCTTCGCTCGCGAAAATTGCATACGCGGCCGCAGAGAAGCCCAGGATCAAGCCTGTGATGGCCCCGGTCGGCGTCAGACGTTTCCACCAGATGGACAGGATCATGACTGGGAAGAGGCTCGACGCTGTCAGCGACAGGGCCCAGAGGGTGAGGCGAAGCGGATCAATCGGCGCGAGCAGCGTCAGCAAACCTCCACCGCAAGCCGAGAATATGACGAGCACTCTTACGATCCAGACGCGGTTAGCGTTCGACGCCGGTTCCCAGGATAGCCCGTGGACGATGTCTTCGCCCAGAATTGCCGCGAGAGAGACGGCGGTTGCGCTGGCGCAAACAAGCGCGGCAGCAACGCCGCCGGCCATCAGGAGATACACGAATGCCTGAGGAAGGCCGGCGGCGAGTGGGAGCGTGAATAGAACACTGTCGCGGTCAAAGCGCAGCGTCTCGAACGACAGCCGCGTGGCCGTTTGATCGAACGCAACAAAGCCCTGGCGGGCAGCCTCAAACAACCAATCGGGCAGGCGGCCGACGCGGTCGGCCATGACGAGATCGAGCGTGAAATCTCTCATAAAAACGGCGACCGACGACACCGTCAGCAAAACAAAGCCATAGAACACCGTTGCCCAACCTAAAGACTTTCGGGCTTCATAGACGCCTGGCGCGGCGGCAACGCGGGGCAGGAGCCACGGTGCCGACGCGATCCCGCAGGCGATCATGATAATGCCCGCAACAAATCCGACCGGACCAATCGCGCCAAACGGCTGGGTGTACGGTTTTGCGATGGCAGCAAAGCCTTGGCCGGGTAAATCGAAGGCAAGCGGCGACACTTGAACGAGGCTCAGGCCTTGAGCGAGTTCGTTGCGGACAAGATTGCGTACCAGGGGGCCGTGCGTAAGTTGTGGAAACGGAAGGTTCGTTACCAAGACGGCGACAGCCACCGCGGCGATCAGGAGGGCCAGTAGCATCGCGATTGATAACGCTACTGCGGTCCAAGTAAATGAACGTTTGCCGCCCGGCGCGATCGAGACGGACAGCACCGCAATCAGTGTGAAGACCATAGCGTAAACACTGAAGCCGGAAAGGTGGGCTGCCGTCTCGGCACCCAGGCGAAGTTCAGCTGCCAAGACCAGCAAGGTTGGCACGGCCGCGACAACTGCCGCGGTGATGCGCAGCGCTTTGCTTTCAAACCGGCGGCCGAGATAACTTGGAACAGTGAATGCGCCGAATTTTCGGTAGAAAGGCGCGAGCAACATCGCCATCGCGACAAAGCCCGATAGGCCGCCGATCATTAAAACCAAAGCATCAAAGCCGGCGAAGAAAAACGCGCCTGTCGCCGAAATCAAAAACGTGGAGCCGATCGCAGAAATCGCGAGCAGCAGCCCTGTGTAGCCCGACGGCACGCGGCGGCCAGCCGCGAAAAAGCCGAGCGTATCTTGCGTCCCGGTCGATAGGCCGATCGCCACATAAAGTGCGAAAGGTCCAATCAACATCGCGATGCGCAACACGTTATCGCTGATCGACAGCTGCTCGAAAATCAGCGCGAGCAGAAACAGCGCCACAAACAACGCCGCAAAAATGCTGATGTAGGTTCCGAGCCTTGGATTGACCAGTCTCGACCGCGCCTGGAAACTCATTCGTGGCTATTCCTCAGGTGCGTGTCGTCAGGTGTCTTCGTGCGCGCCGTGCCAATGATCGATGGCGTTTTGGCGATTGACATAACTCGCGACGGTTATTACCGCGACCATGAAGAAGCCATGGGCTGCCAAAAAGTAGCCGAGCGGAAAACCTATGAAGCGATGCTGGTTGAGTTGTTCGGCGTACAGCGGCAGCACGACCATGACCGCGGCAAACGGCAATAAGCTTGCCAGCATCTGCCATTTGGTGTGGCGCCAATACGGCTTACGCTCCTTGCGTTCGATCATTCGTGGCCGTCCTTTTTTCGATCGTCGTCAAATCCATGCGACCTGCATAGCCGATAATATTCGGCTTTTCTTAGCCAATGAGCGCAATTTTCGGTTTTTGTGCTCTGGCGGATAACAGTATTCCATACGAATCCGCGATTGTAGCTGCACGGCGCATCCCCTACATTCGAGCCGCGAATCGCAGGGCGAGAAGACGAAGCGTCCAATCGCCGGCAGCGGGGACTTTAAGCAACCAACTCAAGGGGACAGCCGCAATGAGCATGATCCAGGAATTCAAAGAATTTGCCATGAAGGGCAGTGTTCTCGACTTGGCCGTCGGCGTCATTATGGGCGCGGCCTTCGCACCTATCGTCTCGACGCTCGTGGATAACATCGTGATGCCGCCGATCGGCGCACTCTTGGCCGGCGTCGATTTCTCGACGTTAGCGATCAATCTGCCGACGGGCGGCGATCCGGTGGCGATCAAGTACGGTTTGTTTCTCAACGCCGTCATCAAGTTCATGATCACTGCCGCTGCGATATTCTTGCTCGTCAAGGCCGTCAACTCGATGAAGAAGCCCGTGGCTGTCGCACCGGCAGGGCCGACGCCGTCGGAAGCCTACCTCAAGGACATCCGCGATCTGCTCGCCAAGCGCTAAGCATTGCATCGACGAACAACTTGAAACCCAGGCTTCGCGGCCTGGGTTTTTTCATGAGCAGCTGCCGCCGCCCAGCACGCAGAACTTGGCGCAGTTCTTATGGCAGAGCTTTACCGCGCCGCGGTCAAACATAGGGCCATCAGCCCGTCTGGCGACGTCGAGCGTCGGGCCCATTTCGAAGGCTTCGTCGTATGGCAACAGCGTGCACGGCAGCACGACAGGGGCGGATGCGCCGCGGCGTTTGACGATCATGCGCGAGGTCGCGCACATCATCTCGCTTGGGCTTTTGTGCAGAATATCCCAGCATTTTGTTGTGATTTCCGGACCGTTATACTCGGCGTCCATTTCGGGCAGCAGCATCAGCTGTTTGCGGTCTGCGGGATTAACCGGCCAGTCGTGCTCGGCGATCAACGTTGCATAGCCGGTCCGTTCGGCGTCCTCGGATTCGTTCCAGCACGTGCGCCCTGCGATCGCGACAGCGAAATGATTGGCGGCCAGCCAATCGAGACCATCGATTGTTCTTTGCCAGGTATCGGCACCGCGTTCGACCTCGTGCAAGGCTTTGCTGAAATGATCGAGGCTAACACGCAGGGTCAGACGACTGCCGTAGCGTTTGTTTAGATCGAGCAGTCCCTTTTTAATGTGGGGGCGCTGCATCGGCAGCATGGCGTTTGTCAGAACGAGGACGTTGAAGCCAAGCTCGAGCGCCGCGCGCAACATGTCGAGAAAGTCTGGATTGAGGAACGGCTCTCCGCCCGTGAAGCCGATATCTGAGGTGCCGAGCGATTTTGCTTCATCGAGAAAAGGCTGCGTCTCAGCCGTTGTCATGTACGCGAGGCGGTCGTTTGACGGGCTCGACTCGATGTAGCAGTTGCGGCACGCAATATTGCAAAGTGTGCCGGTATTGATCCACAGCGTCTCGAGACGATCGAGGCCGACGCTGGCGCGGCGTTCGCCCTTTGCAGTCCAGTCGGGATCGGTAAATTTCTCGCGCGCGATCGTTACGGCAAGCGGCAAGGTTTCGGTGCTCAAATCATCCTCCGCGCCGCATGGCTCAAGGCTTTGCCCGTGCTTTGGGCTGTGGTACAGCACAGCATACGCGGGCGTAGTTCAATGGTAGAACGGCAGCTTCCCAAGCTGCATACGAGGGTTCGATTCCCTTCGCCCGCTCCATCCGCCTCCGCCAAGGCTACGGCGGGACGGATATTTGCAAGCGGCACAAGGAATACCGCTGCAGGAGGCGGATGTCGCGCCGGCCGCCGAGCGCGGGACGCCTCCGCCAACGTGAACGTCCTCAACAGCAGCCGCCGCCGTCATAGAAATACGTTGATGGTGATACCCATACGTCGTCGCGACCGAGGCGCGTGAGAGCGTTGGCGGTCTTGTCGCATACGGCGAGTGGCTGATTTTGTCCGAGCGTGTGGCCTTTGCCGTCGTTCAAGAACGCCTCTTCGCCGTAATAAATCGCAGTGCGGCCGGTGAATACGCACGGGCCATCGGCTGGCATCGGGTCCTTGATCGCGCATATCTCGACGCTCTCGACCGGGATCAGGTGGTCGGTCGCGTAGTGGCGCGGGGACAGCAAACGGTACGGGCGTTTGGCGCGAACCTCGATCGTGCCGAAACCAAGTTCGGTCAGCCGGCTGATGTAGTCGGCGAGAGGGATGGCGCCTGTCAGACACATCGCGCGCAGACGCTCGTCGTTCTTGAGGTCGTCTGGCATGACCGCGTCGCAGACCGGATCGGACAAAATGAGGCGGCCCCGCGGTTTCAGAACGCGATACATTTCCGACAGAGCTTTTCGTAGATCGTCGTCGTGGAAAATATTGAACAGGCAATTCTGCGCCGCCACGTCGATTGTTTCGCTCTCGATCGGCAGGTTGGTCGCGTCGCCATTGCGCAGATCGACGAAATCAGATTTGAACCACGGATTGAGGTGTTCCGCCTCGATCAGATTGCGGCGGCAGGCACCCATCATTTCGTCAACCACATCGAGGCCGATCACGGCACCGGGGCGGCGGCTGAAATAAGCAAACTGCAAAACCTCCATGCCACCGCCGACGCCGACATAGAGCACGGTCGGGCTGTTGACGAGATCGCGCGGATTGACAGTCGAGCCGCAACCGTAATTCATGTCGAGCATCGTTTGCGGTATTTTAAGTTCGGGCAGTTGCCAGATCGGTGTCGTCGTGCAGCACAAGCCCTTGTCGGGATTGAGCGCCGCTTCGCGATAAACGTCATGCGCCGTCTGATACATCCATCAACCCCAAAAATTGTTCCGACTGTAAACTGCACGGCATCGGCAGCCCATCGCCGTCAACCTACAGGCGCTGGCGATGACTGCAAACCTCTAATGAACTACGCATGCGGCTGACGCGTCGTTACCATTCTCCGCAGGACCCGTTAATTCGCGAGCCGAGTGTGGGGTTTTGGCCCAATGGTAGGGGCGCCTGTAGAACTCTATCAGCGCCCAGTAGCTGGCCGCCGATATACCAAGCCAGTAGACGGGTACCAGCAACGCTGCCCTTAACGCGACGCTGCCCCCACTTTGCAACGCCGCAACAGTCGCCAATGTGATCCCGACAGCGTAACCGACGAGAAGATTTACCCAGCAGAGGGTCCACAATCCGCCGGACGCGGGCAGGACCGAGCGACCTGACGCCAATTCATAGACCGCCGCCAAGAAAAACCATGGGTGGACAAGCGCCGACAGGATCATGCCGCCCAGCGTGAGCTGGAGGCCGAAAAAGCGCCAAGGCCCGAGATCCCGCCAAAGGACACTGGGCTGGCGCATATGAACCAGGTAAGTTTGTATCCAGCCTTTCAGCCAACGCGTGCGTTGATTAAACCAGATCCGTAGCGTTGCTGGAGCTTCCTCCTGCGTGACCGACTCGAGCATCGCGATGCGACCGCCCTGCCGCGCCAGCCGGATGCCGATATCAGCATCCTCGGTGACGTTGTGGGCATCCCATCCGCCCGATGCGGTCAGCGCTGCAAGCTTGAAATGATTGGATGTGCCGCCCAGCAAAATCGGCAAGCCCAGTCGCTGCAGGGCTGGCAGGATGCCGCCGAAAAGAGACGCGTACTCCAAGGCGAATTGGCGTGTGACGAAATTTTTGCTGCCGTTGTAAACGCTAAGGCGAGCCTGAAGACAGACAAGATCCGTGCCTTCCATGGCGAAGCGTTCTGCTGCCGCCCGCAGTTGCCGCGGCGCCGGGACGTCCTCGGCATCGAAAACGCTGACATAGTCGCCGTACACGAATTGCAGCGCGTAATTCAACGCCCGCGGCTTCGTTTGCGGATTGCCGGGCGGTACCGTCAAAACACGCATGTTATCTTGGAGCGTCGATGCCGACAGCGCGTTGCGCGTCGCCAAATCGTTGGCTTCAGTGATGAAAATTATGTCGAGCTTCGACGCTGGATAATCGAGGGCGGCCAGCGATTGTACGAGGGCTGGCGCGATTGCGCTTTCGAGGTAAAGCGGGACTAAAACGGAAAAGACCGGGAGGAGATCGGTTTCGATGGCTTCCGGCTGAGCCGATGCCGTGCTTCTTGGCCAGAGCATCTGTACAATCGCTGTCGTGCGCAGCGCGATCACGGCTGAGAAGATCAGGGTGAAAAAGATGGCGATCGCGTCGCCGTTCCCGGTCGCGAAGGCCAGCAACATCAGCGGGAGCGACAGCAGGCACGCGACGCCAGCTTGCACCTGCCAGTGCGGCGGACTTTCGGCAGCGGAAAACAGAGGACAGGTGCGACGCAGACCGTTGACCGCCGCGTCGAGAGCGTCTTGCGGCGATCGGCTGGCCGGCGCGAGCCGCGCCGAGGCGCCTTCCGCGATCACGTCGCGCAATCCCACCGACGTCATTGTGCCCCACTGGCGCCTGAAGCCCGCCCTTATACTCTCACTGTATATGCGCTGCGCTTTGTGCACCAGAGCGAGCGTCGCGCGCTACTGATCGCCGTTGACGAAACAGTTCTACTTGCGTCAATGCGGCACTTGTCTGACAACCGCTGCGTTGTGGACGTACAAATTGAGCACAGGACGGAGACGTGATTGCAGTCAAGCCTATGATCCGTCACCCTCAATCGCTCGCGGTTTTGGCCATGATCGTGGTTGCGGCCGTTATGACGGCGGTGGTCGCTGCGCTGCCGGTGCGCGCCCAGGTGCCGGCGCAAGACATACCACCGGAAGTCGGCCAAGGCGTCGATGCGAAGGCACCCGCTGCGCCCGAGAAACGCGTCGTCGTCAGATTCCTGACCGACAGCGACTTCCCGCCATTCAATTTTTACGACGAAGACGGCTTGTTGGTCGGCTTCAATATCGACCTTGCCCGCGCGATCTGTCTCGAACTTGCAACCTCCTGCGATATCAAGGCCAGAGCTTGGGACGACTTGATTGGCGGCCTGAAAAAAGGCGAAGCCGACGCGGTTATCGCCGGGCACAAGGTAACGTCGGCGGCGCTGGCGGACGTCGATTTTACCGACCGGTACTTTCACACTCCGGGTCGTTTCGCTGCCCGCAAGGAAGCTCCGGAAATCGAAATATCGCCTAACGGGCTTGATGGAAAGCGCATAGCGGTTGCCAAGGGAACATCCCACGAGGCGTATTTGAAGACATTCTTCCGTGACAGCCCCCTGCTGATATTCGAGAACGCAGAACTCGCACGGGAGGCTCTGGCCGGCAACAAAGCCGATTATGTTTTCGACGACGGGATCTCACTGGCGTTCTGGCTCAATGGAACGCTGTCGCGCGCATGCTGCGAGATGAAGGGCGGGCCGTATCTTGAGCCAAAGTATTTCGGAGATGGGTTGGCCATCGCTGTGCCAAAGTCCGACCCTGAAATAAAGGGGCTCTTAAACGATGCTTTGAAGCGCGTCCGCGCATCCGGCCGCTTCGATGAACTCGTCCAACGCTATTTCCCGGTCAGGATTTACTAGCCGGCCAGCGTTGTCGCCTGCTTTGCTGTCTGTATAAAGGTCGAATCATGGATGCAGACAACGGTTGGGGCGCGATGGGCTCGCGTCGAATTTCAACTTGGCGCGGTCTGGCGAGATTAATCGCAATTGCTGGAGTGTGCGTGGCGTCGGCTGGGACGTTTGCCGATGATGCATCGGCTCGCGACCGCAAGCGGCACGCCGTCAACTCTGCTCGAGGTCATGTGCCACTGAAACGAGTTCGAGTTGCTACGCGGTCGCCGAATGCACTCCAGCCGTCGAACGAAGTCAGCAATGAGAACAGCCGCACGGAAGCTTACCGACAATCCCGCAGCGAAATTTTAAACACTGATATTGATCGGCTCGAGCGTGTGGGCCGGCATTTGATTGTTGGCTATCAAAATTTCGATGAGGTCCGGAAGCTCGTCGAACGGCGGGCGATCGCTGGGATTTTCATTACCGACCACAATGTGCGTAACAGGTCGGCCGGAGCGGTCAAAGCCGACATCGAGTTGTTGCAAGACATGCGTGCCCGCCAGGGCTTGCCGCCGCTGATCGTCGCCGCAGATCAAGAGGGCGGGTCGGTGTCGCGTTTGTCGCCGCCCCTCAAGCGGCAGCGGTCTCTCGGGCTGGCGCTGAGCGGCCTCACGACCGATGCTGATCGGAAAGCGGCCGTCGAGGCTTACGCGGCAGCACAAGCCCGAGAATTGCTGCGCATCGGCGTGACACTCAATTTTGCGCCTGTCGTCGACTTAAACCTCAACCCTCAAAACCGGAGTGACGGAGAGACCCGCCTCAGGTTGCGCGCGATTTCCGCTGATCCCTACATGGTCGCCAAAGTGGCGGGTTGGTATTGCGATAAGATCGCTGAAGCCGGGATCATGTGCACGCTCAAGCACTTCCCGGGGCTCGGGCGGGTTGCGCGAGACACGCATGTGACGACCGGCGAGATCGGCGTCTCCGAGGGGCTTTTGGAACTCAATGATTGGGTGCCATTTCGCCGCCTCATGGGGCGGGTGCATGTCGCGACTATGCTGGGTCACGTCCGCGTCGGCGCGATCGACAAGGAAACGCCAGCCTCCTA
>JANOCZ010000254.1:0-1794 GCA_031412455.1 Hyphomicrobium sp.
CGGCCCGACCTCGTCTTCGTCGACGGCGGCTTAGGCCAGCTGAGCGTCGCCCGCGAAGTCCTGGCCTCGCTCGGCATCAATGATGTGCAGCTAATCGGCGTCGCCAAAGGGCCTGATCGAGACGCCGGTCGCGAACATTTCTACCTGCCGGGCCGCGACCGCCCGATCATGCTCGAAGCCAAAGACCCGGTGCTTTACTTCATCCAACGCTTACGCGACGAAGCGCATCGCTTCGCCATCGGCACACACCGTGCCAAGCGTTCAAAATCGCTCGGCGTCAATCCGCTGGACGAGATCGGAGGCATCGGCCCGACGCGCAAACGCTCACTTCTGAAGCACTTCGGCTCGGCCAAAGCCGTATCGCGCTCGGGCGTTGAAGACCTAAAGGCTGTGGAGGGCATATCGGCCGAAATGGCCCAAAAGATCTACGATTTCTTCCACGAACGCCGGTAATCCCGGCCGCCACTCACTAGCCCTCTCCACGCAACAAACTACCCACGGAGCCGGTCTGCCGCATTTTCGTGCTAGTCACGGTCCATCCGCTACCGCAACAAACCGCAGCAACAAGGGACGACACTGTGCTCCGATCGCCGAAAATGCTCGCGCCGCTAATTCTCTGTCTCGCGCTTTCGGTCGCCGCGGCGTCGCAATCTTGGGCGCAAGCGGCACAAGCTGAAACCCCGCAGCAAGATGCGCCAGCGCCAGCCCCATCCACGTCTGCAACGTCAGATACGTCAGAGCCAACGCAACAACCGGCCAAACCTGCGACGCCCGCGCTGCCGCCCGAGGTCAATGAAACGATTGCCAAAGTCGTTGTCACGATGGAGGGCGCGGAGAAAACGCTGACGGCGATCCGCAGCGTCGATACCGATCTGGGCCGACTGCGCGACGACATCGACGGCGTCATTTCCAAGACGACGCAAACGGCCGACGGCTTGCGCCCGCGCCTGGCCGACGTCCAAAACCAGATCGACCGGTTGGGCGTCGTACCTGACAAAACCGCGTCGCCCGAGGCACCGACGACGGCAGCCGAGCGCGCCCGTCTGGGCGCCGAAGCGAGCGAGCTTTCAGGAGCAATCAAGACGCTTGAAATCACGTGGTGGCGCGCCCGCCAAGCCATCGACAAAATTACCGACCTGCGCTTGCAGCTGTTCGTGCGCAGCTTAACGGAGCGCATGTCGAGCCCGCTCTTTCCCACGCTGTGGTCGGACATCGTCCGCGATGCGCCCGCCGTGACTTGGCGCCTGAACTATAACTTCATTGATTGGTTCTCGTCCGTCGGCCGTCAGCTCTGGCCGGTGACACTAATCTTGAGCGCCGCGCTTTTCATCTACCTCGTGCTTAAGGCGACGGCTTTCCGCCTGACGCGCTATCGCCCCGAGCCCGGCAGTTTGCCACCGACGTTCTTCGTCCGCGCCGCCTCCGCCGCCTGGATCGCGCCGGTGCGTGCCATACCAGGTATCGCGACGGCGCTCTTCATCTACGCCGCCTTCGACTACGTCGGCTTGCTCTACTATCCGACCGCCGCTCCCGCCGGAGTAGCTCTACTGCGCGCCGCCTTGATCTTCATCGCCGTCGCGGCATTATTGAAAGCCGTCTTCGCCCCCAACCAGCACGAACGCCGCCTTGTCTCGCTGTCGAACGGTGCGGCAAAACGCATTTGCCGCCTGCTCAAGGTCCTAGCCGCGATTTACGCGACTGACCTGTTCCTGTCTTCACTCGGCCAGATTCTCTACTTCCCGCTTTCGATCAGCGTCGTCCAATCGCTCGCCGCCAGCCTTGGTTTCGCGGGCG
>JANOCZ010000255.1:0-1950 GCA_031412455.1 Hyphomicrobium sp.
GACATTGGCGAGAACCTCGCGTTTCGCGACGGGATTGAGCGCGAACTTGGCGTCATCGATGCAAAGTGGTCAGCGAAGATTGATCCGGCCTACACGCTCGATCCGAAAAAAGTTGCAGCCGGCAAGGCGATGCCCAACGTCATCGTCGTTGCCGCCGACGCCAACGGCAATATCGTGCGCTATTACGAATCGGGTGAAACGTCGCCTTACTTCGGCTCGATCTCAGCGCGCAGCCCGGTAAATGGCGTGTACGATTCCACGGCCGAGAACCGCATGATCGCCTCGACCGGCAAGATGATCGCGGCGATCGCGATCGCCAACGAAGGCCGCGACGGCGCCAACAGTTTGTATCTGGACACCGAGGCTCCAGCGCGCGGATTGGAAACTTGCGAAAAAGGCGGCACCGAACGCCACGGCCGCAAAGCAGTCGTCGCCTTTGCGTGCTCGCTGAACGGACCGCTCGTCAATCGCACGGCGCTCGTCGGCCAGGACCGCATTCGCAAGATCATCGACGGTTTCGGTTTTGCAATGCCGCCTGCAGCCGTCAACAGTTCGGGAACGCCGCCGTCGACCGCAGTGGTGCTCGGCCAAATTTCTGGATCCCCGCGCCGGGTCCATCACATGTCAGCGACGATCCTCTCCGCTCTGATCGGCCGAGGGACGAAACCCGTCAAAGCTCCAAGTTTGATCAGCGCTTATGATTATACTTTCAAAGGCGATGCGCAGGTCGGCGTCGCGCAACACCTCGAGCCGCCGCTGCTGCCAAGCCTCTTGATCCGGCGCGGCGCCACTCCGCTATTGAAAACGTTGCTTGAAGGCCCGCTCTGTTATCAGACGTCGGGAATTTCATACGGCACGCTGAAATCCTTGAGCCACTGGTGCGCGGCGCGACGCCCTGATCTGAAGCTGCACTTCGCCAAAACCGGCACGCAAGTGGCCGTTGATCCAAACGCGACGGTCGATGCGTGGATCTCCGGCGGTCTCCAGTTCAATAACGGCGCGGCCTATTCTTATGTCGTGGTGGTCGGCACCGGATCGACGTCGCAACCTTGGGCGACAAGCTTGCACGCCGCACAAGTCGCAGCGCCGCTGCTTGAAGTTTTGCTGGGTGACTTAACGGGGCATTCGAAGACCAATCCGCGGACCGACCTGTTGCCTCCCCGACCAGCTGTGGCCCACATCCCGCGAGGGCACGTGCCTCAAGCCCCGCGAGTGCACGTGCCCCAAGCTCAAGCACCTATTTCGCCCGCCCCATTAGCCAGAGGTCAGCAAAGATTACGTCAGTCCGAGGAACGCCGCCCGTGATCAGGCCGGTCGCTGCCGCCGATGAGACATGGAAAAATCTATCGCAACGCTAAGTGCGCGTTAGCTATCGACGAGCCCGCTTTGCCGGCCGTCTGTCTGGGCCGGTGCCGCCGTGGCCGAACGATAAATGCGCCGGCGCGCGTAGTCTCTGACCCTGATGGCCGCGTCGTAGGCATAGGCCAGCGCGCGCCCCCGCACATTGGGTCGCGTCAACGTCACGACCTGGAAAGTGAGCTCCCGCGGATTCCACCGGAGCTTCTGCAGATCCCGGCCGCACGACAGATTGAATCCGCGAAGATTATTGGCGATCGCCCATTTCAACGCTTCGATCATCAGCGTCGTCATGACGTTGTAGCGCGCCCACACCGGATCAAATCCGGAAAACGACATGTAGATGTCGTCGCCGACTCTGAACGCGAGTTGCGTAGCAACGACATGTCCGCTGATTTCGATTTGGAACACACAGAGATGACCGCGATCCGCCATCTGCTTGCAATAATCAAGAATGAAACCCAATCGCTCAGGCGTACCGAGCCGGTTGTTCCGCTTCGACACCAGCTCGGTGCTAGCCGCAATCCGCTGATGATAAAGATCGACAAAGCGGCTCAACGCATCGCTCATGTCCGCAGTAGATGTCACCACGCG
>JANOCZ010000256.1:0-1838 GCA_031412455.1 Hyphomicrobium sp.
GCTCGCTCGTCATCAAATTGAGGGGCTGGGGAGATTCGGCGTCGGGCGCCGTGGCCACCGGGGTTCCGGCCGATGCCTCGGGCTGCGGGTTGATCGCGCAACCAGAGGTCAGCATCGTCGCGGCAAGCAAGCTCCAGCGCATCCATTCACTCCTTGAACAAAAACAACGCGGGACCTTAAGGCCCCAGGGCAGACATATTTTTTTCACGGGGCATCCGCGTAGCAGCCGCGATTGTTATTTCAATCGATGACGGCGCCTCGGCCGCCGCAGACTTCACTTTGCATCGGCGACGACCCGCAAAGCGCCTCCTCTGCAGCAGCCACGGCGGGTTGGACAAGCGGGACGCCCGAGCATAAAACGGACGCCGAGAATTTGATCGGAGGCCATCATGCGTCTCGATGATTCCGCGCGTCCCGCAATGGTCAGGAATGCCGCCTTGGCCGCCCTTCTGCTGGCCCTGCCATTACCGGCTCTCGCCCAGCCCGCCGGCTCGCTCGAGGCGCGGGTCAAAGCGCTCGAGACGCGGGTCGCCGCGATCGAGGGGCGTACGAGCGCTGGCACGCCGGCAATTGCGCCCGCGGCGGGTCCGGCGTGCAAGCGGCTCAATGTCAACGGGTCGCAGATTACGCCGGGAGCCACGCTGAGCGTGACCGTCAATGGGACCATTGTCTCGACGTTCGACGAGAATGCCTATGGCGACCTCGAGCCTTTCATGCGGCCCGGGCCCAACACTGTCGGCCTGTCGTTCGCTTCGGCGGGATCGCGCGGCACCGAAGCCGAGCTGCGCTGCCTGCCACCCAGCTCCGACAGCTCGCGCACCGTCATATTGCGGCTGAAGCCTACACCGGCGCGGCTTTCCGCCCAGGCAGTGGTCATTTTGAGCGGGCAGTAAGGCGAGCTCAGGCGGCTTCGAACGCGTCCTCGTCGGCGGTCATCACCGGACCCGAATCCTGGCCCTTGGCGGAGACGTCGCGATCGACGAATTCGATGATCGCGATCGATGCGGCGTCGGACATGCGGATGCCGGCCTTGACCACGCGGCAGTAACCGCCGTTGCGGTCGGCGTAGCGCGGCGCGATCACGTCGAACAATTTGGCGAGCTGGGCCTCGTCCATCAGCCGCGACTGCGCGAGGCGGCGGTTGCTCAGCCCGCCCTTCTTGGCGAGCGTCACCAGTTTCTCGACGTAGGGCCGAAGCTCCTTGGCCTTGGCCACGGTGGTGGTGATCTGCTCATGCTTGATCAGCGCCGCCGACATGTTGCGGAACAAGGCCGCGCGGTGGCTCGAGGTGCGTTGAAGCTTACGGTGGCCGACACGATGGCGCATGGGTCAGTCCTTTCGTTCGTCGGGGACCCGTATCAGGTAGTCCCGGCCACGCAGCACTCGGGGCGGCTGCACAAAAGCCCAAAATGAAAGCGGCGAGCACTGGGGCCCGCCGGACGTCGCGTCTCCAAGCGGAAAAAGTCCGCGGCGTCAAGTTTTCGGCTTTTGAGCACCGTGCAGAATTTGCAGGATCAATATCCGCTCCGGCTCAGCCCGATAACGAAGAATGTAAGGCGGCACGATGGTCATTTCGCGCAGGCCGTCGCTCGCCAATCGGCCGCGTTCACCGAATTCACTCAAACTATCGCCAACCTCAACCAGACGCGCTGCGATCCGGCTTGCGGCTTTAGGGTCGAAGGCCTCGATGTAGGTTGCGATCGCTTCGAGATGGTCCGCTGCTTCCGCCGACCAGCGAACTTGTCGCACTTCAGTCGCCGGGCTTTGGCTTCGGCAACCGGTTTCCCGTTCCCCAGGACTTCAGCCACCGAATTACCGCCTCGTTGCTGATTAGCCGG
>JANOCZ010000257.1:0-11281 GCA_031412455.1 Hyphomicrobium sp.
GACACGGCAACCGGCGACTCTGTCGTCTTGAAGACGCCGTCCGTGAATTTTGAAGACGACGCAGCTTACACTGAAATGTTCACGCGCGAGGACTGGATTGGGCGGCTCGTAGCCAGCACGCATGTCCTAAAAGTCTTTCCAGCCGACCGGCCGCGACGGCATCTCTATCATGTGTCTGAATACTTCGACGGCCGTACACTGCGCCAATGGATGCTCGACAACCCGAAGCCGGATCTCCAGACCGTCCGCAACATCGTTGAACAGATTGCCAAGGGACTGCGCGCCTTTCATCGCAAAGACATCACCCATCGGGACTTGAAGCCGGAGAACATCATGATTGATGGGCATGGCCTCGTGAAGATCATCGATTTTGGATCATCTCGCGCGGCGAGCCAATCGGACGGTACCTCGCCAATCGAAGTCCCAGAGTTGGCCGGCACACTCGATTATACGGCACCGGAATTTCATCAAGGCGAGCCTGGATCCAATCGTTCAGACATCTATGCCTTAGGCGTCATTGCCTACGAAATGTTGACAGGAAAACTGCCCTACGGAAAAGGTTTCTCCAGCGTGCGGAGTATCGAGCGACAAACCTACGTGAGCGCACGATGCATGCGCGACGACATCCCAACGTGGGTTGATGCCGCTATAATGAAAGCCGTTGCAAAAAAACCATCGCAGCGCACCGACGCCCTTTCCGCCCTGGTCGAAGATTTGAAACGCCCGAATGCTTTTCTCGCCCACGAACGCCCGCGACCGCTCGTCGAGCGCAACCCGCTGGCGTTTTGGAGGGGATTATCGGCGTTGCTTGCGGTGGCGATAGTCATCCTGCTTTTCCTACTCACCAGAGCGAAATGAAGAGCGTGGTCAACTACCTGAGTTGAGCCGGACAAAGCCAGGCGGTTGACCGATCTCTTCGATTTTTTTGCTTGTGACAGGCGTTGCGCAAAATCGCAGGGGCCAAATGCCGGAGGCATCACGATCGCCATCAATGTGATCAGGATGATCAAGCCTGCGGCTGGGTCCAAATTTCCGTGGTTCAATGGCTGCTGCCCGCCGAGTGAATTTCCGATAACAACATCTGGCAGGCTAACTTTTTGGGCGCGCGGATTGGTGATGATCAACACGGGCATGGAATGGCGCTGGCGGCAAGGTCCTATCTTGCGGCAACGGGCGTCAATGGGCTTTAAGCCGGAGGTGCTGTTGTGAACCCGATTGTCTTGGGGCTCTTAAGTGCGGCTGGCCTCGGTACGGCAGATTTTTTGGCCCGGTTCAGCGCACGCCGCTTGGGGGCGGTTCCAGCCTACGCATTTGTGCTGCTCGTTGGCGCTGTCGTCTCGACAGTTTGGTTCTTTGTCAGCGAGCATGAAATTATCTGGTCACCGCCCGGGTTAGCGCTGGCGATCTTGCATGGCCTGAGCGTTACGGCGATGTGCGTTCTGCTCTACGCAGGACTGGCCCGCGGCCCGGTTGCGATCGTGGCACCCATTGTTGCCGCGCACCCTGCACTTGTGCTGGCCGTCAATGTCGTGATGGGCACGCGCCCGAGCGCGACGCAATGGGGAGCGATGATAGCGATTATCGCAGGCGGCATTCTCATCGCACGGACCGCCGACCGTCATCCCCATTTCGCTTTGGCCGATAGGGGTGAGATGCAAAAGACGCTGCTCATCGCGTCGGCCGCCTGTCTCGCCTATGTCGCTCTTTTGCTGACGGGACAAGCGGCTGCGCACTCGATTGGCCAACTTCAGACGCTATGGATCGGGCGTTGCTCGGGCTTGTTTTTTATCGTGCTGCTGCTCTTTATTCAGCGCCAGAACGTGAAGATTCCAGCGACTTGGCTCCCTTTGCTGTTGGCCCAGGGATTATTGGACAGCGCCGGGTATGCCGCACTTCTGGCGGGCCTGAGCACGGCCGCTCCCCATATTGCGATGGTCATGGCCTCGACCTTCAGCGTCTTTACAGTTGGCCTGGCAGTACTCGTCCTAAGAGAACCTGTCAGCAGGCAACATGCGTTCTCGATAGCACTCATTACAGTTGGAGCGGCCGTGCTTGCCGGAACGACTTAGCTCGGCGAATCCCAGACGCGAGGAGCAATCAACCAAACTTGGATTAGCTGGCTCAGACCGCTCAGGTTTGTGACAGAAAGTTGATAATCTCTGAAGCGAATATCCCCGGTGTGTCGTGAGGTATCCAGTGTGAGGCGTTTTCGACGCGAATGAGCCGTGCATCCGGTATCTCACGCGACAGCCGCTCACCGTCGCGGATCGTTTGCCAGGGATCGTGGACGCCCCATAGGCATAATGTTGGCGCTTTAATTTCGCCGTGGCGCTCAACGAGCATGGTTGTGTGGTTTGTGTTGAGAGCGCTGGCATTGCGTAGGATCGATATCTTGCCTACTTCATCGCTGTAGGGGGCAACGATGCCTGCCGTAAATTCCGGCGTCAGGCGTTCCTTATTGTGGATGCCGTCCGGGAGCCCCGATGCCAGGAAATCGGCGATTTCCTCCGGCGACTTGGTGCGCCAATTCGGGTTGCCAAGCGCAATCATGTCGTCGATCGGCCAGGAATCGTAAGCCACAACGTTGGTCAACACGAGCTTGGCCACGCGTTCGGGATGTTGGATCGCCATGATCAGCGACACCCCCCCGCCGGTATCGTGGCCAACGAAGTGCGCGCGTTCGATCTCGAGATGATCCATCAAGCAAATGATCATCGCCGTTTGGGCAAGGAGCGAGCGATCAAAAAAATCGCGCCGGTCGGAGTACCCGTGGCCAAGAAAATCTGGAGCGAGGACGCGAAAGTGCGGACCAAGTAGCGGGATCACGTCATTGTAGAGGTAAGACCACGTCGGGATGCCATGCAGCAGAATGACGGGGTCGCCTTTGCCGATGTCGGTCCAGGCGACACTCAAGGGCCGGTAGCTCAGACCTGATAGCTCGGCGGACGTTTGACGCTCGCGGAAAGCCTCATGTGTGAGTGACACGCAATAGCCTCCATCAGACGCAATTCTTGACCGCTTGCTGTCTCGACTGGCTCAGTACTGCGCCGCCTTTTCCGAGACTTCCTGATACCACTTTTTGCGTGTGCCAATGGCTGCGCGCATTTTCCAACCCAAGGTTTTGGGGGCGTCTTCAATTTGTTTGAGTAGCTCGCCAATGCGCAACCGGATCAAGTCCGCGTCCGCCGGCCGGATGGACGGGAACTCTGCAAGGTAATCAGTCACCCGCTTCATATTGGTGGTGAATGTGTAATAAAAACCCCAGTCTTGGCGCATCATGTTGATGATGTAGGCCGTGTCGATGGACTTGTGGCCAGCCTGCTGATGCGACAAGGGATGCTCGAGCATCAATACGATGGTGTCCTTGAAGTCCTTCAAGTTGATTTCGACGATCTGCATCTTTTCGAGCAGCAGGTCGGTGTTGCAAATTGTCGGCGAGTCGAAGTGTAGACGCCCTTTGAACGGCACCTTGTGGCAAAAGTTCAGTTCGTCGGCGAACACATCAACGTTGAGCTTCGTATCTTTGTGCAAATAGATATGCCGCGAACCCTCTGACGCCATGTAGACGCCTTCGTCGGGCACATAGCCGCGCGCCATCAAGAATTCGCGAATAGCCTTGTTCTGCTTCTTCTCGGCGCCAAAATCGACGTCGGTGAGGACGCGCTTCATGTCTTGGAAGAGGTGCAAGTTATTCGGGCACTGCAGCCTGTAGGCGATGGACCCCAAGATTCTGAGCCGGATGCCCTTGGCTTCTGCATCACGCACGAGATTGAGAGCCTCGTCTACGAACTCAAGATTGAGACCTGGATCGTTCGCCATTTGATTCACGCGCGCCTCCTGCCGATCGATACCATGTTCCCGTCGTCAGGATCCATGCAAACAAAAAAACACGTCCCAGGCCCCGAACTCAAGTGTGGCGGTCCGATTCTATCGGGCCGCCACTCTGGAGGTCTCCCTGAGAGCGGGAAAAAGGCTCTCAGGTATCCTCCGATGTCATAGACAAGGCCGCTGCTTCACTCGATCGGTATTTCCTTGAAGGCCAAGGTTACGTCGATACCCTGCGACTTGCGGATCATCTTCATGACGAAATAGAAGACGAGACCGATCAAGAACACGCCGGCCACAATGGACACCTGTGCGGGATCGTGCCCGGCGGCGGTTGGGTCGAAGAAGAGCGTCCAAAAGTAGAACTGCGACGCGATGAACCCTAGGAAGCAGGCAACCGACATCATCGGCAGTCCCAGGATCTTACGGTTGGCTATCGGCGATTTCTCATAGAGCTGGGGCCGCAGATACGGGAAGAAGACGCCAGCAAGCAGTACGATCGACCAAGCGAGGACCGCCGCTTCGATGAGAATAACGATCTTAGAGAACCAGGGCACGAAGACGAACAGCGCCATGGAAACGATGTTGACGATGGTCGTCACAACGATGGCGGTGATCGGCGTGTGGTAGGTCTCTGAGATCCTCGCGAGTGGCTCCGGGGCAATGCGGTCGAAAGACCAGGCCACGATAGCGCGCACGCCAAACGTATGCATGGCCGGAATCCACATCCACATCCATAGCGCCAGACCGATGCTGGTAATGAGGGTGATGATCGGCGACTTGGTCAGAATGCCGGTCAGCAACGCAACCGCAGGATCTGTCGGCGTGGTCAGGCCGCCATTTGCGCTGAGCACGTTGAAGACGGCCGTGCCCAGAAACTCGAAACCGAACACTTCCAGTGCCAGCCAAATCGTGACGATCCAGAAAAATGTCGCGGACAGGACAGCGCCGAGCATGCCCCAAGTCTGAGACTTTTCAACCGACTTGATTTCGCCGCCGATGGCGATTGAGAACGCGGCACCGACCAGAGGCAGGAACGCCCAGTTTGATACCAGGATCGTCTGCCACCAGTCGAACCCAGCCTCGCCCCAGCCCTTTTCTTTGCCGCTTGCGATGATGGCATTATAGGCATCTGGGACGCCCATGCCGGGCCCAACGAGTTCGTTGAGGTTGGTTACAAACTGCTCCCGTGAACTCATAAGCAGTGTGGCGATCAAAATCACAGTGCTGGTCATCGCCAGGAGGAACACCCACTTGTTGAGAGCAAGATAGAAGCGCATGCCAAACGAGAGGATGATGCCCGAAATCATAAGGATGCCCGAGCCAAGCGCGAAGGTCACCCACGGCTGCAGCATCCATTTCGATATGTTGCCAAAGGATTCCGCCCCCGTCAGCAAGCCCAAGGCCGCAAACATCGGCGCTAAGGCGAGCGTGACCATCCAATAAGCGGCGATGGCGCAATAGAACAGCCAAGCTGTGATCTCGACCAAACTCAAGGTCAATGCCAACGACGGCGGCAGAATACGGGAGGCAAAAACGTAGATGCCGCCCGAGCGAGGCAGCGTTACGGTCCAGGTGATGAAACCGAACGAGATCATGGCCATGGCAATGCCGGCGATCAAGCATCCCCAGAGCAAATTGCCTTGCGGATAAAAGGCGGGGCCATAGTAGAGCATCGTGCCGACGCCAAGGCCGATGCTAACAACGCCAAGGTTATAGACGAAGGTGTCGGTTCCACTTGCTGTTCTGATAAGGCCAGAAGCCTTTCGTAAGAATATCCGCTTTTCGCCAGATGCATCCGATATTGCCATTTTACTTTCTCCCGATGCCCAAAGTTCTCCGATTTCTTCTCGCTTCGATTGGTTTTTCAACCTTGTGTCAGACTGGCCGATACGACTTCCCCGCCGCGCAAGGTGATCATTGCGCCTTGTAAGATTCCCTCTGGATAGACGCTGCCGGGATTGATGCAAATCGTCTTGCCAATATTGATCTTGGCCCGGCCCTCATGAATATGGCCGTGCAGGCCAAGCAAGGGCTGGCACTGCTTGATGACATTGACAAGCGTTTCGCTGCCAGCATGCGTTTGGACAGGCATGCCCATCTCGTAGACGACCTGCAAATTTTCATCGAGCTTCGGACAAGCATCGAGCGTGGTGCCAAAGGGCGGCACGTGCACGTTAAAAATGCACCTGCTCATGTCGGTCACTTGCGGAATGAGTTCTGCAAACCGGGCGACGTACTGTTGTTCGCTATACTCGCGCTCCGTGTTCCAAGGGGTTGGCGTCGAGCCTCCGCAGTAGAGCATCTGATAGCCGCCCTTGAATTGGCAAACTTGCATCTCGTGGAAATCGAAATGCGGGGCGCGGGTCAGAATCTCGTCAATCTCGTGGAAATCGTCATTTCCAGGAATGGCAACTAGCGGAATGTCCGTTCCCTTAAGTTTCTCTGACGCGAAGGCCGCCCATTCGGTCACGCGTTCAAGAACCAGCTTTTTGAAGAGTTCCGCTTGGGCTTCGGGATCGGCTTTGAGACGCTGATATTCGGCCTCTGGCATGACGGCAGGGTAAAATCCCATGTTGCCGTTCTTCTTGATGAATTCATAAAGTTCTGCCTTGCCGTGCAACGTCACGGCTTCGCCGTGCATAAAGGTTAGGAACGTTCCGTCTGCCTGCTCGGCTATCGGTATGACCGCTTTTCCGGTGAGGTCGCCCCCCAGAACAAGTACGTCGGCTCCGTAAAATTGCGCGCTGTTGACAAATTTCTTGAAACAGACGTTCGAGCCATGAAGATCGGAGGCGAAGAACATCTTCACGTCCGATTCCGCGCCGTTCGACTTTCTTCGCCAAAACAATTTCTACCCTCCAGCGTCAGTGCCTGGGCAAGCGGTAGGCTATTTACAACGGCGAGACATCAGAGCGCTTGCTCCTCCACTAGGCCTTCGAGACGCGCGACGTCGAACATGAAGTGATCTTTCCCCATCACAAGGTCAGCCTAGCTCGTTCGCCGGACCCATACCTTTCCCAAAGCTGACGCGTCGCCGATGAGCGCATTCACTCCCCGTACTCAATCTTGACCCTGCGCCGTTCAATCGTATGGGAGCATGCGATCAGCGAGCAATGTGCGAAATTTTAATTGATCAGTCAATTATTTTGTTTGACGGGCGCGCGGAGATGCGATGTCTGTTTATTCCGCAGCGCAGTCACGAATGGCAAACGGTTGCGTGTCAGCGTCTCCGGGAGGCTTTTTGCGGAGTAGGTGCCGATAGCATTTCAAGGACTTGGCGGTGCAGATCTCCCACGGAGGCCTTCAGGTTGAAGTCCTGCAAAATAACCGAACGCACCATGCAGCCGTCGAGATACGTCGAGATGAAATTGGCCGTTCGAATCGGGTCAACAGGTTTAAAGAGACCCTGTTCAATGCCCTGGCGAATTGATCGCGAAAGCAGCTCGCGTTCCTTTGTATAGAAGCTCGCGATCGTCGCCTCGATCTCCGGGTTACCCTCGTGAGACCCTCGGAAATCCAACGCGATCTTCACAAAGCGATGGATTTCTGCGTATTTATCAACGTGATTGTTAAGCCAAGCAGAGAGCAGCCTGGCCGGGTCCGAGTGCCTCTCTTCGAGTGTTCGCATGTTGGCAAACGCGTTCTCGACTGCGTATGCAATTGTCGCGCGAAGAAGGTCCGTCTTGTTCTTAAAATAATAGTAGATGAGCCCCGAGTTGACACCGAGAGATTCAGCAATGTCCTTGATTGTCACAGATGCAAAGTTCCGATTGGCAAAAAGCTCCAGCGCTGCGCGGAGGAACTCTTCTTCACGGCCGATTTCGTACTCAATGTTCTCAACCAAAGTGGGCTTCCGGCCTTTGGGTAGAGAGACAACTCGCGACTTTGAAACTTCGTTGTGACGTTGACCAGCCATAGCTTCCTCAATGCTGCAGAGTTCGAGAAATCGTGGATAAGACCCGCCTAATCTGGCCTTGGAAAGCGGCACACAACTGGGGACAGCGACGCATTCCAACGATCGGCACCGCGCAGCCTCGATTTTCCCAATTCGCCATGCGGCGAGATCTAGTCTATTCATTGATCAATTAATCATTGAAGGGAAAAAGCGCAAGGCGCTTCCCAAGTCCGGCGCTTTAAAGGCTTTAAAACTCGCTCACCGGTGCTTGCGGGGGTTCGATGCTAATGCTTGCGGCCTGGAACAATGCAGCTGAGATCGCTGACAAGAAAAATTCGGATTCGGATCCGTACGCCACATTACTGGGTCGCTCATCGGGATTCATTCTCACACCAGGTCAGCGGACAAAGTTAGGAGATCGCGAATGAAGGCCTACATCTTGTCATCAAGCCCGCGCAGAAATGGCAACTCGGCCACGCTTGCAAACTCCGTTCACGATGGGCTGATCGAGGCCGGGCACGAGGTCAAGCTGGTTTATGCCGACGACATCCTCAAGTCCTTCCTTAAGGATTGCCGTCAATGCCGGAAGGCAGACGGCGAATGCGCCATTGAAGATGGATTTCGATCGTCTTTCCTGAAGGATTTTCTCCCGGCTCATGGCTTCATCGCCGCGACACCTGTTTACTGGTACGGAGCGTCGGCGCAGCTCAAAGCCTTTTTCGATCGCACATTCTGTTACTACGCAGCCTCATACCCGGGTTCCGCGGAAGTCATAAAAGGCATGAGCGGAAAGCGCATCGGCTTGGTGCTGAGTTCCGAAGAAACGTTTCCCATGGTCTCAGGCGGTATTGTCAGCCAGATCCAGGAGTACTCACGCTATACGCACTCGTCATTCGTCGGCGTGGTGCATGGTTATGGCAACGCACGCGGTGACGTGGCACGAGATCCCAATGATCCCATCGGCTCAGCCCGCCGTTTCGGCCGCGAGTTTTTCACGCGCCACGCTACCGACTATCAAATCGACACGCCGAGATCTGGAAAAGTTTGGGGTTAGCTCCATCACCCACCTCCGAAAATTTCATTGTACGATTAATTAAATGTTGCTACGAAAGCCGCACACCCGGCTCCAAAACCACTTGCGCGACAAGAACTGAGAGGAGAACTTCGACATGAACGCCAGTTTAAATGAAGCCCTTGCCAGCAAGCTGAAAAATCAGGGCGTAAAGTTCATGTTCGCGAGCTATGTCGACTTGCACGGAGTTCCAAAAGGAAAGGTTGTGCCCATCTCGCATCTCGGACGGATGATGTCGGGGTCCGAACTGTGCACGGGTGCCGCACTCGAAGGCATCCCCCAGGATGTCAGTGATGAAGAAGTCGCTTCACATCCCGATCCGGCCTCTTGCGTCGTGTTGCCATGGCAAAAGGATGTCGCTTGGTTTGCCAGCGATTTGTATTGCAAGGGAATTCCCTTTGAAGCCTGCAGCCGCAACATTCTGAAGCGCGCTACCGAACAGGCAGCAAGCAAGGGCTACATATTCAATCTTGGCATGGAAGCTGAGTTCTTTGTTTTGCAAGATGACCCAGCGGCTGCCTTAGGCTTTCGCCCCGTTTCTGTGCGCAAGAACCTAGATAAGCCGGCTTACGATGTCGTTCGAATGCTCGATAACATGGGTTGGATGAGCGAACTCGTCGATGCGATGAATGGCCTTGGTTGGGACGTCTATAGTTTCGACCATGAGGATGGGATCGGCCAGTTTGAGGTCGATTTTAAATACTTTGACGCGCTCGGCATGGCTGACCGTTTTGCTTTTTTCCGTATGATGGCTCACGAAATTGCCCGTAAGCATGGTGCATTTGCGACGTTCATGCCCAAACCGTATCCCGATCGCGCGGGAAGCGGGGCGCACTTTAACATGTCCCTGGCCGACACAAAAACTGGCAAAAACTTGTTTGCCGACCCAAAGGATTCGCGCGGCTGCGGCCTGTCCGAGCTTGGTTATCAGTTCCTTGCCGGCGTCTTGAAGCATCTTCCCGCAATCTGTGCAGTCGTTGCACCGACGGTCAACAGCTACAAGCGCTTGGTGCTCCGCGGTTCCATGTCTGGCTTCACCTGGGCGCCAGTGTGGGCATGTTACGGCAACAATAATCGCACGAACACGCTGCGTATTCCACTCGGCGGCGGACGCGTGGAATTGCGCGCGACTGATAGCGCATGCAATCCCTATCTCGGCGCTGCCCTTGTTTTGGCAGCGGGCCTTGAAGGTATCGCCGAGAAAGCAGATCCGGGTGAGCCGCATACCGAAAACATGTACTTGAAAAGCCCGGAAGAGCTGAAGAAGCTGGGCATCAACCGGTTGCCGACAACGCTAGGTGAAGCCTTGGAGGCCTTTGCTGAAGATCCCCTCACCAAGCAGGTATTCGGCGCCACAATGCACAAAGCTTGGCTCGATTATAAGCAAGATGAGTGGATCAGCTATCTGAACCACGTGTCAGACTGGGAACGGGCGCGGTATCTGAAGTTCTTCTGAGTGGGGTCGCGAGGCGAAATTGAATTAGATTTGCCACCAACGCAGATGGAGCGAGACATGTTGTGGGCTGAGAGAACGTGGGAAGAGCTTCCCGGCGACATTCGCGCCGCTGGCAATTCTGCAATTCTGCCAGTCGGCGCAACCGAACAACACGGCCCGCAACTCGCAACCGGTATGGATACGGCGCTGGCGGATGTGCTTTGTAAAGCTGTGGGGGAGCGCACGAAGGTTCCCGTTCTTCCCGCCATGCCCTATGGCTGTTCTCTGGGGCACAGCAAGCGCTGGCCAGGCACGATCGCGTTGCAACCCATTACGCTTATCCAGTTGATCAAGGAAATCGGCGACTGGGCTCATCACAGTGGCATTCGCCGGCTCTTTATCATCAATACCCACGTTACGAATGCAGCGCCGCTGCGCTGTGCTCTCGAAATGCTCCGCGCCGAGCATGACGACATGATGGTAACTGTCATCAACACGCCGATGCTGAGCGAACGCGTCAGGAAGATCAATTTTTCGGACGCTGAAGACTGGCATGCGAACGCATCGGAGACATCGCTGATGCTTGCGGTTGCGCCCCAGATCGCGCGTCCGGATAAAATCTCTTCTGCCGATGATCCGGACCGGACTGCCGGGTTGGTTTTCGCGCACCCAGTTAACCGCACCAGCCTCAACGGCGTGACCGGCAAACCCAGTCTGGCCAGCGCTCAGCAGGGCAAGAAACTTTTCGAATGGATGGTGGAAGATCTGTCTGCAATAATCGAGAAAGGCAAGATCGAGGTTCCGCCGCTTGATTATTCCTACTCGAGCCGAGTGGGCGAGACTTAACCCAGATTTGCGGGTCGGATGGTATTCACGTGACGGCAAACATCTTTTGATGGTTGGAAAGCTTGCCTTTGCCTGTGGTCTTTCATGCGGAGGAAGATCGCGCCGGGTGGGCCAAGCGCCCAACGTGTACCGCGCCGGTTTGCATACCCCGCGGCGGCGTTGATAACGTAAATTGTTTCATGACGTTAGAATTGGTTGCGGGGGC
>JANOCZ010000258.1:0-3416 GCA_031412455.1 Hyphomicrobium sp.
GCAACGAGCTCTATATCAACGACGGCGGTTACGGCGTGCTCTACGACAGCGCCCAGCTAGGGTTCATTTTTCCGGTGCGGTTGCTGCGCGAGGGGCTCGATCCAAACGAACCGCTCGTGCCGTTCGAATTCTGGGGCCCAACGTGTGACTCCATCGATCATATGAAGGGGCCGTTTATGCTGCCTGCTTCAGTGCGCGAAGGCGATTACATCGAAATCGGCAATATCGGCGCGTACGGACGGGGCTTGGCCACACGCTTCAACGGTTACGGCGAATATCACGATGTCATCCTGCAAGACGAGCCGATGTACTCGATCTATACCGATGACGTCATTCCGATCGCGAGCGAAGCCTAGGATTCACATGGCCGCCTCAAAAAATAAATCGACGGTGCATGTTCCGGCTGAATGGGCGCCTCAGAAGGCGGTTTGGACGGCGTGGCCGTCGAACCGCGACGAGTGGAACGGCGATCTCGACAGTCCGCGCGCCGACGTGGCGAATCTCGTGCGCGCGTTGGCGCCGACGAACAAAGTTTGCGTGCTGGTCAATAGCGAGGAAGCGCGGGCGTCGGCGTCTGCGGCGCTTGGAGACGCGGGCGAACTTATTGATGCGCGGTACGGCGATATCTGGTTGCGCGATACGGGGCCGATTTTTGCGCAGACGCCTGAGGGCACCATCGCGCTGCGATTCAATACCAACAGTTGGGGCGGGAAATACGATCTGCCTGACGACGCGAAGGTTGGCGATGAGATCGCGCGCGCTGCGGCGACGCCCGTGCGGCGATTTGATTTCGTGCTCGAGGGCGGAGCGATCGATCAGGACGGCGAGGGAACCATCCTCACAACGAAACAGACACTGCTCAATCCCAACCGCAACAATTGGAGCAAATTCGAAGCTGAAGCGGCGCTTCGCGATGCGTTCGCCGCTAAAAAAATCATTTGGATTGATGAAGGTTTGAAGAACGATCACACCGATGGGCACATCGACAACATCGCGCGGTTCGTTGCGCCGGGGAAAGTCGTGTGCCAATCGCCGGCTGGGCCGGACGATCCTAATGGCGAGACGCTCGATGCGATTGCGGCCGTGCTGGCGTCGTCGGTCGATGCGGAGGGGCGAACTCTCGAGGTCGTGCGAATTCCAGGTGCTGGACTTTATCGCAATACGCTTGGTGACGTCGCGCCCGCGTCGCACATGAATTTTCTGATCGCCAACGGCGTGGTCGTGGTGCCGGTTTATGGAACGGCAACCCAGGACGCGGCGATCGCGGCGCTGCAGGCCGTGTTCCCGGACCGCAAAGTTGTCGGCGTGCCGTCTCGCGGCTTGCTGGGGGCGGGCGAGGCAGGTGGCGGATCGTTTCACTGCATCACGCAGCAGGAACCAAAACTATGAACAAATCCCAGAGCGCGCGAAACCTCACGGTCGCTGCCCTGCAGACGTCCTACGGTTCGGACATGAAGAGCAACATCGCGAAAACCGAGGCGCTCGTCTCGGAGGCGGCGCGGCGCGGCGCGCAGGTCATCCTGCCGTCCGAGCTGTTCCAGGGCATCTACTTTTGTAGCGAGCAAGACCCGAAGTGGTTTGAGACCGCGTACCCGGCGGCGACGCATCCGTGCGTGCTGGCAATGCAGAAACTCGCCAAAGCGTTGAAGGTCGTGATTCCAATCTCGATCTTCGAAAAAGATGGGCCGCGCTATTACAACAGCGTCGTCATTGCGGATGCCGACGGTGACGTGCTCGGCGTTTATCGCAAGAGCCACATTCCCGATGGGCCGGGCTATCAGGAGAAGTATTATTTCCGGCCGGGCGACACGGGCTTCAAGGCGTGGAAAACCAAATACGCGACCATCGGCGTCGGCATCTGCTGGGATCAGTGGTACCCGGAATGCGCGCGGGCGATGATGCTCGCTGGCGCGGAGATCCTGTTGTACCCGACCGCCATCGGATCGGAGCCCTACGACGGGGCGCTCGATACGCACAAGCGCTGGCAGCGCGCGATGCAAGGGCACGCGGTGTCGAATGCTGTCCCGGTCGTGGCGTCGAACCGCATTGGGCTTGAAAAGAACGGTGACGTCGCGCAGCGCTTTTATGGTCACTCGTTCATCGCTGATCAAACAGGCGAATTGGTCGAGAGCTTTGCGGATACAGAAGAGGGCGTGCTGGTCCACACCTTCGACCTCGCGGCGATCGAAGCCTACCGGGCCGACTGGGGTTTCTTCCGCGACCGGCGCACGGATCTCTATGCGCAGAGCATTATTTGAAGCGGGCTGCGCCCGCAAAAGTGCAACGCGGATAACCAGTTAGACACGGATTGCGCGCCGGCGAATCGGGCTATTCGGATCGCTTCTTGTAGGAGGGTTCGATGGGTCTCACGCGCAAAGTTCGTTCAATAATCGGGAATCGCGGCAGCAAAACCCGCGAGGCGGCCAGTTCCGCGTCGGTGGCTGACACTCTCGGCGCAGCCGAGGTCGAATTGGCGGGTATTCTACGCGACGTGCGCGCATTCATCCGCGAAACGCCCGGCGACGCCCGCCTCCGGTGACGGCTCACGTCCGCAGCGGGGCGGCAGTCCCACATTTGCCCGAATCGCTGTGGAAAGGTGCCTTGCGAAGCGCGTAATGTCGGCGTACGCCAACCCTTGTGGTCTGCGACGCTGGCTTTGTGGTCTGCGACGCTGCATCAACGGGCTAAACTTTCTGGCCGCCCGGCCAAATGGGGTACATTTTTGTGACGAGGTTTGCCATGCGCGCAACGCGTTTTCGGGTCGTGGCCGCAGCAGCGGCGCTGGTCGGTGGCATGGCGTCGCTCGCCGGCTGCAGCGGCGATGGCTTTAACAAGTCTGAAAGCGGCACCGTCCTTGGCGCGGTGGCCGGCGGCGTAGCCGGAAGTACGATTGGCAAAGGCCGTGGCAACGTCCTGGCGACTGTTGGTGGCGCCGTCGTTGGCGGGCTGATTGGCGGCGAGATCGGCCGCAGCCTCGATGAACGTGACCGCCAATTGGCGCAGGAAGCGGAATTCGAGGCGCTCGAGCGCGGGCAGTCGGGCGTGTCGCGCCAATGGCGCAATCCCGACAACGGGCGTTACGGTGACGTTGTGCCGAGCAAACCCTATAAGAAGGGTCCGAGCGACTGCCGTGACTATACGCACACCGTCTACATGAACGGGCGTCCGCAGCAGATGCGCGGCACGGCTTGCCGCGGTCCAGATGGTAGTTGGCAAAACGTCGGTTAATCGCCTAGCTCGCGGTAACGCCTTGCGATCTGCGCGGCCTTCGCTGCAGCATTCTCTACCCTCGTCGCGGCGTCGGTCGCGACACTCTCCATCTTCGTCGCGGCGAAGGCCGCGACACTTGGGCCGTTGTCGTGTGCGCGCTTGCACGCCACGCACCGCATCCCTATTCCCCTGACAGTCGTATCCCG
>JANOCZ010000259.1:0-3714 GCA_031412455.1 Hyphomicrobium sp.
CGAGTCCGATCGCGCCCGCGCAGCCTTCAAACATGCCGCCAAGCTCGCCACGGATGATGTGGATATGTGCCGCCGCATTGGCGTCAACGGGCTCGACGTCATCAAAAAAATTGCCGCGAAAAAATCCGGCGCGCCCGTAAACATCCTGACCCACTGCAATGCCGGCTGGCTCGCATGCGTCGATTGGGGAACCGCCACGTCACCGATCTATCACGCTCACAATTCCGGCATTCCGGTCCACGTGTGGGTGGATGAGACGCGCCCGCGCAACCAGGGTGCATCGCTGACCGCCTACGAATTATTACAGGCCGGCGTCCCTCACACGTTGATCACCGACAACGCCGGCGGCCATTACATGCAGCGCGGCGAAGTCGATCTTGTCATCGTCGGCACCGACCGTGTTGCCGCCAACGGCGACGTCGCCAACAAAATCGGTACGTACTTGAAGGCTCTGGCCGCATTCGACAATGGCGTGCCATTCTACGTTGCACTTCCCTCATCGACGATTGATTGGACTATGGCATCGGGCGCCGACATCCCGATCGAGGAACGCTCAGCCGATGAAGTCTTGACGATGTCTGGGCGGTTGGCCAACGGTAGCATTCAGAGCGTCGCGTTGACGGCACCTGGCACGCCGGCCCGCAACCCATCCTTTGACGTCACACCCTCGCGCTTGGTCACCGGCCTGATCACCGAGCGCGGCGTGGCACCAGCCACGAGTGAAGGACTGCTCTCTTTATTCCCGGAAAACCGCAGCGGAGGCCTAGCCGTCGCATGACGAAAAAGCCTCTCGCCCGCGTCACTGAGGAAAAGGCGCTGCGCCAGTCGATTGTCGATACGGCGCAATCGATGAGCCGGAACAATCTATCGCCGGGCCGGTCGGGCAACGTGTCGGCACGCTTTCGCGACGGTATGCTGATCACGCCAACGGGCATGGCCTACGACGCAATGCAGCCGAAGGACATTGTCTACGTCGACGGCGCGGGTCGCGTGACGGGCAAGCAGCGCCAACCCTCGAGTGAATGGCATTTTCATTTGGCGGCGTACGGCGCACGGCCCGATCGCCACGCGCTCGTGCACACCCATTCGATGCACGCGACCGTCTTGAGCTGTGCGCGCAAATCCATTCCAGCTTTCCACTACATGGTGGCCGTTGCGGGCGGGAGAGATATTCCATGCATTCCATACGCGACGTTTGGAACCGAGGCTTTGGCTCTTCATGTAGCCGAAGGTCTAAAGCACCGCGATGCGTGCCTGATGTCGAACCACGGGCAAATCGCGATCGCAGAGAACCTTGCGGCCGCGCTTGAACTCGCCTCCGAAATCGAGACCTTGGCCGAGCAATATTTCAACGTTTTGCTACTCGGTCCGCCGATCGTCCTGTCTGACGACGAGATGGATCTGATGGTCGAAAAATTCAAAACCTACGGCCAGCGCGCTCAGGATTGAAAAACCGCGCCAGCTTATTTCAAGCAACTTTGGCGACCGCTTCGGATTGCAAAAGTTCGCGCAGGTCTTCAATCGGCTTAGGCCGGCTGTAGTAGTAGCCTTGCATTTCTTCGCAACCCTCGGCGCGCACGATGTCCAGCTGTTCGGCGGTCTCGATACCTTCCGCAGTTGTCGACATGCCAAGCGTCTGGCAAGCGACACGATTGTCCGCAAAATCATGCGCGAGCTGTGACAGGTCGTCAAATCGTTGATGAACGAACGGTCGATCTTGATCTTGCTGAAAGGGAACATCCGCAGACATCCAAGCGACGAGTACCCTGTGCCAAAATCATCCATGGCGATATCGATGCCCAGACCCCGGAGAGACGTGATGAGTTCAACGGATTTGGCAGGGTTGTGCATCACTGCCGTTTCGGTGATTTCTAACTGCAGGCACTCGGGCTCTAGTCCGCTCTTGGCCAACGCGTTCGCCACATGCAACACTATACTCGGGCACGACAGCTGATGCCGTGAGAGGTTGACGGAGACTTTGACGCCGTTACCCCATCGCGCTGCATCTTTGCACGCCTGCTCGAGAACCCACTTGCCGATCTGCACGATAAGCCCGGCTTCTTCTGCGACAGGGATGAAATCCGCTGGAGAGATCATGCCGCGCTTGGGATGTTGCCACCTAATCAGCGCTTCCATGCACACGACTTTGTTTGTCGCAAGATTGAGGAGGGGTTGATAGTGCAGCGTAAAGCCTTTTTCGGCGACGACGTCACGTAGATCGTGTTCGAGTTCGCGCCGCGCGGCCATCCGGGTATCCATATCGGCTTCAAAGAACCGGTACGTGGCCCGCCCCTCGGCCTTAGCTTTGTAAAGCGCAAGATCGGCGCACTTCAAAAGCCCCTGCGTCGTGTCCGCGTCGAACGGCGCCGTCGCAATTCCGATGCTGGTGCCGATGCGGATTTGTTTGCCGTCTATCTCGAAGGGCGCGTTGATCATGTCGATGATGCGCTTGGCAACGATATTGGCGCCTTTGGGTTGCTCGGAGTCAGCGAGTAGAATGGCGAACTCATCGCCGCCGAGCCGCGCGAGTGTATCAGTTTCGCGCAGGCTCGATTTGAGGCGGTCCGCTACGATTTTCAGTAACTCATCGCCGGTCGCGTGCCCAAACGAGTCATTCACCGTCTTGAAATGATCGAGATCGAGGAACATGACAGCGGCCTGCTCGCCCCGCCGGACCCGCGCCAACGTCATCTCGATGCGGTCGTTGAGCAGCACGCGGTTCGCCAGCCCCGTCAACCCATCGTGGTGCGCGAGAAACGCGAGCCGCGTTTCGATGCGGCGGCTTTCCGTAATATCTTCTTGCGTCGTGACCCAACCTCCCCCCGGAAGCGGGCGTTGCCTGATCGCGATCGTCAAGCCAGTGTTCAATTGATGAATGCGGTGCGCCTCCTCGGTGACCGGTGCCATTCTCTCAGCCCGGTATTGTTCGGGGCTGTCGCCGGCAAACACGCCGTTGCTTAATCTGAGATCGATGACCTCGGCGAGCGTCATGCCCGGTATGATCGAGTCGGCTGGGAGCCCGTAGTTCGTTGCAAACGCCTCGTTGCAGACGATGATGCGGCTGTCGGCGCCATACATGCATAGGCCGGGCGCCATATTGTTGATCGCGGCCCGGAGGTTAGCTTTGTTGTCGAGGACTTTTTTCGCCAGCTCGCGTCCGGAGCGCACCTCGTCATCGAGCCACTTCTGCAACCGCGTCTGCTCGGCAAAAGCCGAAGCTGCCGGCAGCGCCGTGAAGAATGCCACCAGAATGAAAACCTGCACAAGCGCAATTCTATGCGCCAGGGTCTGGTCTCCAACGAGCATCGCTGGGCCATTCCCCCCGACCGTGAGCGTGACAGAGATGACGGAAACGAAGAGCACGGCCATGGCGGTGGAAGCCGGCCCCAGCCGGAATGCGATCCGCACGATAATGGCTGGAATGATGAACAAAATCGGCAGAGTGTTTTGCGAAAACACCGCAATGCTGGTGGTAATGAGCAGGCTGAAAAGTGTGGCGACTTCGACGGGTGACCGCCGGGTCACCTCAACTGCCCGCTTCTCAAACAAAAGCAGCAAGGCCGGAGTAACAACCAGCAGGCCGAGCGCGTCCGCAATAAACCAAGTGCGCAGCACCGTCAGAAAGTCCGCGCCGTAGCAAAAGTAGATAACAGCCGCCCCAGCAACTGACGGGAGCGCCGGGCCAAAAAAGCCAGCGGCCATGCTGAACGGCAT
>JANOCZ010000260.1:0-3003 GCA_031412455.1 Hyphomicrobium sp.
GATTGACCTCGAAAAAGGCCGCATCATTTCCGACGAGGAATTGAAAGCCGAAATCGCAGCGAGCCACCCCTACGAGACGTGGCTGAAGCGGACGCAGATCAAGGTTGCCGATCTCCCTCTGCCCGCCAAATCGACCTCTGCGGCAAAGTCGAACGTCGCCCTTCTCGATTTGCAGCAGACCTTTGGCTACACGCAGGAAAGCATCAAGTTCCTGATGACGCCGATGGCTGAGCTCGGCCAGGAAGCGATCGGCTCGATGGGCACCGACACGCCAATTTCGGCGCTCTCGTCGAAGTCGAAGCTGCTGCATACGTACTTCAAGCAGAACTTCGCGCAGGTCACCAATCCGCCAATCGACTCGATCCGCGAAGAACTGGTGATGAGCCTCGTCTCGTTTATCGGTCCGCGTCCGAACTTGCTCGATCTCGAGGGCACCTCTAAACAAAAGCGCCTCGAAGTCGATCAGCCGATTTTGTCGAACGAAGACTTGGAGCGCATCCGCGGCATCGGCGCGGTCAAGGACAACAACTTCTCGTCCGTCACGATCGACATCACTTACCCATCCGACAAGGGCGAAGCCGGCATGGGCCCGGCGCTTGATTGCGTGTGCGCCGAAGCCGAGGAATACGTTCGAACCAACGAATACAACATCATCATCCTGTCGGATCGCTTGGCTGGCCCCGATCGCATTCCAATTCCATCACTGCTGGCGACGTCGGCCGTGCATCATCACCTGATCAAGCAAGGCCTGCGCACCTCGGTTGGCCTCGTCGTCGAAACCGGCGAAGCCCACGAAGTGCACCAGTTCTGCACGTTGGCTGGCTACGGCGCCGAAGCGATCAATCCATACCTCGCCTTCGAAACGCTATACACGATGCTCCCCGATTTGCCGGAAGGCGCCACCAAAGAGATCGTCAAGAAGCGCTTCATCAAGGCCATCGGCAAAGCCATTCTCAAGGTCATGGCAAAGATGGGCATCTCGACCTATCAATCCTATTGCGGCGCGCAAATCTTTGACGCCGTCGGCCTGCGTTCGAGCTTCGTCACCAAATATTTCACCGGCACGCATACCCAGGTCGAAGGCATCGGCTTGCGTGAAGTCGCCCGCGAAACCGTCCAACGCCATGACGCCGCGTTCGGCAACGTACCCGTTTTGGCCAACGCTCTCGACGTCGGCGGCGAATATGCGTTCCGCGTTCGCGGTGAAGCCCACATGTGGCGCCCAGAAACCGTCGCCGATCTGCAGCATGCTGTCCGCGGCACGGACAACGACGATGCAATGAGCGGCCGCGTCCCGCAGAAGTATCGCAACTTCGCCAAAGCCGTCGATGAGCAGGCCGAACAACTGATGACCTTGCGCGGCATGTTCCGCATTCGCTCGGCCGAAGCCATGGGCCGTAAGCCCGTGCCGTTGGACGAAGTCGAATCGGCCTCAGCCATCGTCAAACGCTTCTCAACCGGCGCGATGAGCTTCGGCTCGATCTCGCGCGAAGCTCACACGACGCTCGCCATTGCCATGAACCGCATTGGCGGTCGCTCGAACACCGGCGAAGGCGGCGAGGAATCAGACCGCTTCAAACCAATGCCCAACGGCGACAGCATGCGCTCGGCGATCAAGCAGGTCGCGTCGGGCCGCTTCGGCGTGACGACAGAATATCTCGTCAACTCCGACATGATGCAGATCAAGATGGCCCAGGGTGCCAAGCCCGGCGAGGGCGGGCAGCTCCCCGGTCATAAAGTCGATGCGACGATCGCCAAAGTCCGCCACTCGACGCCGGGCGTCGGCCTGATCTCGCCGCCGCCGCATCACGATATCTACTCGATCGAAGATCTGGCGCAGCTGATCTATGACCTGAAGAACGTCAATCCGACAGCTGACGTGTCCGTCAAGCTCGTCTCGGAAGTTGGCGTCGGCACGGTTGCAGCCGGCGTCGCCAAAGCCCGCGCCGATCACGTCACGATCTCGGGCTTCGAAGGCGGCACGGGTGCGTCGCCGTTGACCTCGATCAAACACGCCGGCTCGCCGTGGGAAATCGGCCTTGCCGAAACCCATCAGACGCTCGTCGCCAACCGGCTGCGCGGCCGCATTGCCGTCCAAGTCGATGGCGGCGTCCGCACCGGCCGCGACGTTGTGATCGGCGCGCTCCTTGGTGCCGACGAATTTGGCTTCGCCACCGCCCCCTTGATTGCGGCTGGCTGCATCATGATGCGCAAGTGCCATCTAAACACGTGCCCCGTCGGCGTCGCGACGCAAGACCCCGTCCTGCGCGCCAAGTTCCAGGGCAAACCCGAACACGTCATCAACTACTTCTTCTTCGTCGCCGAGGAAGTTCGCGAGCTGATGGCGCAATTGGGCTTCCGCAGTTTCACTGAAATGATCGGCCAAACCGATCAGCTCGACAAAGACCGCGCGATCGAACACTGGAAGGCCCGCGGCCTCGACTTCACCAAGCTGTTCCACAAGGCGACACCGCCCAAGGGCGTCGCGATTTACAACAGCGAACGTCAGGATCACGGCCTCGACAAGGTGCTCGATGTCCGCTTGATCGAGTTGGCTCAACCGGCACTCGTCTCCAAGAAGCCGGTCAAAGCCGAACTCGAAATCAAGAACGTCAATCGCTCAACGGGCGCCATGTTGTCCGGCCAGGTCGCCAAACGCTATGGCCACGCGGGCCTCCCCGAAGATACGATTTGGATGTCGTTTAAAGGCACCGCCGGTCAGGCGTTCGGTGCCTGGGTTGCAGCCGGTGTGACGCTCGATCTCGTCGGCGAAGCCAACGACTACGTCGGCAAGGGTCTGTCGGGCGGCAAACTGATCGTGCGCCCTGATCCCAAATCGTCCATCGTGCCCGAAGACAGCATCATCGTCGGCAACACGGTTCTCTACGGCGCGATCAATGGCGAATGCTATTTCCGAGGTGTCGCTGGCGAGCGCTTCGCCGTCCGCAACTCAGGCGCGTCCGCCGTCGTTGAAGGCACCGGCGACCACGGCTGCGAATACAT
>JANOCZ010000261.1:0-5225 GCA_031412455.1 Hyphomicrobium sp.
ATCGATCGCCGCCGCAAGCTGCCGATCACGACCATGCTTTATGCGCTGGGTCTCAACGACGAAGAGATTCTTTCGCATTTCTACAAGCAAATCCAGATCAAGGAATCCAAGCGCGGCTGGAAGATGCCGTACCTGGCTGAGAAGTTCCGTGGCCTTACTCCGCAGTCCGACATCGCCGACGCCAAGACCGGCGAAGTCATCGCCCGCCTGGGTGAAAAAATCACGGCCCGCCGTGCTCGCGAGCTGGCCGAAAACGGCGTCAAAGAAATTATGATTGCCGCCGAGGATCTATCCGGCCGCTATCTTGCCGAAGACATCGTCGACATGGAGACCGGCAAGATCTTCGCTGAAGCCGGCGACGAACTCGATGCCGAATTGCTGGCCGAACTCAAGGAGCAGAAGGTCCGCGAGTTCCCGATCCTTGACATCGACTACATCAACGTCGGCGCATTCATTCGCAACACGCTCAACATCGATAAGAACGCCAACAGCCAGGAAGCGCTGATGGACGTCTATCGCGTGATGCGTCCCGGTGAGCCACCAACGATCGAAGCGGCAACGGCGCTGTTCCACGGCTTGTTCTTCGACAGCGAACGCTACGACCTCTCGGCCGTCGGCCGCGTCAAGATGAACATGCGCCTCGAACTCGACGCACCAGACACGATGCGCGTGCTGCGTCGGGAAGACATCTTAGCTGTCGTCAAAACGCTGGTTGATCTGCGCGACGGCAAAGGCGACATCGACGACATCGACCATCTCGGCAATCGCCGCGTCAGGTCCGTCGGTGAGCTGATGGAAAATCAGTATCGCGTCGGCCTCTTGCGTATGGAACGCGCGATCAAGGAGCGGATGTCCTCGGTCGATATCGACACGGTGATGCCGCAGGATCTCATTAACGCCAAACCGGCAGCCGCGGCCGTGCGCGAATTTTTCGGCTCCTCGCAGCTGTCGCAGTTCATGGACCAAACCAATCCGCTGTCCGAAATCACCCACAAGCGCCGTCTCTCGGCGCTCGGACCAGGCGGCTTGACGCGCGAGCGCGCGGGCTTCGAAGTCCGCGACGTACATCCAACTCACTACGGCCGCATCTGCCCGATCGAAACGCCCGAAGGGCCGAACATCGGTCTGATCAATTCGCTGGCGACGTTCGCCCGCGTCAACAAGTATGGCTTCATCGAAAGCCCCTATCGCCGGGTTGTGAACCACAAGGTGACCGACGAGGTCGTCTACCTTTCGGCCATGGAAGAAATGCGCCACCACGTCGCCCAGGCCAACGCCGCGGTCGATGCGAAGGGCAAACTTACCGGCGACTTGATCACATGCCGTTTCAACGGCGACGTGCTCCTCGTCTCGCCCGATAAGGTCGACTTCATCGACGTGTCGCCAAAGCAGCTCGTGTCAGTCGCAGCAGCGCTGATCCCGTTCTTGGAAAACGACGACGCCAACCGCGCGTTGATGGGTTCGAACATGCAGCGCCAAGCCGTTCCGCTGATTAGGGCGGAAGCGCCGCTCGTCGGCACCGGCATGGAAGAACGCGTGGCGCAAGACTCAGGTGCCGCCATCGCCGCGCGCCGGACCGGTGTTGTCGATCAGGTTGACGCGACGCGTATCGTTATCCGTGCCACGGCCGAGACCGATCCCTCCAAGCCCGGCGTGGACATCTATCGCTTGCGCAAGTTCCAGCGCTCGAACCAGACCACCTGTATCAACCAGCGGCCTCTGGTGAACGTGGGCGACCGCGTCAAGGCCGGCGACATCATCGCTGACGGTCCCTCGACCGAGTTCGGCGAATTGGCGCTCGGCAAGAACGTGCTCGTCGCCTTCATGCCGTGGATGGGCTACAACTTCGAAGACTCGATTTTGATGAATGAACGCGTCGTCTCAGAGGACGTGTTCACCTCGATCCACATCGAAGAATTCGAAGTCATGGCCCGCGATACCAAGCTTGGCCCTGAAGAAATCACGCGTGATATTCCCAACGTCTCGGAAGAAGCGCTGAAGAACCTCGACGAAGCCGGTATCGTCTACATCGGCGCGGAAGTTCACCCAGGCGACATCCTCGTCGGCAAGATCACGCCGAAGGGTGAAAGCCCGATGACGCCGGAAGAAAAACTCCTCCGCGCCATTTTCGGCGAAAAGGCATCCGACGTCCGCGACACCTCGCTGAGGTTGCCGCCCGGCGTCTCGGGCACGATCGTCGAAGTCCGCGTGTTCAACCGCCACGGCGTTGAAAAAGACGAACGTGCGATGGCAATCGAGCGCGAAGAGATCGAACGCCTAGCCAAAGACCGGGACGACGAAATGCAGATCCTCGACCGTAACGTCTACGCGCGTTTGCGCGATGCGTTGATGGGCAAGGAAGTTGCGAAAGGTCCCAAAGGCGCCCGCAAAGGCAGCAATATCGACGACGCGATCCTCGACGATATTCCGCGCAGCCAATGGTGGGAAATCGGCCTCGCGCAGGAAAAGGCGCAGGCCGAAGTCGAAGCCATCAACAAGCAGTACGAAGAGGCCAAGAAGGGCCTCGGTCATCGCTTCGCCGACAAGGTCGACAAACTTCAGCGCGGCGATGAGCTGCCGCCGGGCGTCATGAAGATGGTCAAGGTTTTTGTCGCTGTGAAGCGCAAGATCCAGCCCGGTGACAAGATGGCCGGCCGCCACGGCAACAAGGGCGTCGTCTCGCGCATCGTGCCCTCGCAGGACATGCCATTCCTCGAAGACGGCACGCCGGTCGATGTCGTGCTCAACCCGCTCGGCGTGCCGAGCCGCATGAACGTCGGACAGATTCTCGAAACGCACATGGGTTGGGCGTGCCGGGGTCTCGGCCGCTTGATCGACGAAGCCTTGCAGCAGTTCCACGAAAGTGGACAGGGCAAAGCACTTCGCGATCAGATGACCAAGATCTATGGCACCGGCGAAATCCGCGCCAACATGAAGGACGATGAGCTGGCCTCGCTCGCCGAGAACTTAAAGACGGGCGTGCCTATCGCGACGCCGGTCTTTGACGGCGCGCGCGAGAAGGACATTGTCGAGATGCTGGAAATGGCCGGCTTCGACAGTTCGGGTCAGGTTACGCTTCACGATGGCCGCACGGGCGAGCAGTTCGACCGCAAGGTGACCGTCGGCTACAAGTACGTGCTGAAGCTGCACCATCTCGTCGACGACAAGATCCACGCCCGTTCGATCGGACCGTACTCGCTGGTCACCCAGCAGCCGCTCGGTGGTAAGGCGCAGTTCGGTGGTCAGCGCTTCGGCGAAATGGAAGTCTGGGCCCTCGAAGCCTACGGCGCCGCCTACACGTTGCAGGAAATGCTAACCGTCAAATCGGACGACGTCGCTGGCCGCACCAAGGTCTACGAGGCGATCGTGCGTGGTGACGATGCGTTCGAAGCCGGCGTTCCCGAAAGCTTCAACGTGCTTGTCAAAGAAATGCGCGCGTTGGGCCTCAATGTCGAGTTGATCAACACCGAGGTCGTTCCGGCCGAAACCGACGCTGAGCCAGCGCCGCCGCAAGCCCAGTTGCCGCCGGCTGCCGAATAGACAAATGACGCCTCGCTTTTGGGTTCAGAAGCGAGGCGCAAATCTCAAAGATTTTAACGATCCACGGGACCTCACCGCCCCCAGAAGTCCCTCGAGGAGAAGCTGATGAACGAAATTTCAAACATCTTCAAGGCGCAAGCCCCCGTCCCGACGTTCGATCAGATCAAGATATCGATCGCGTCACCGGAAGATATTCTGTCGTGGTCATTCGGCGAAATTAAGAAGCCAGAGACGATCAACTACCGCACGTTCAAGCCGGAGCGCGACGGTCTGTTCTGCGCCCGCATCTTCGGGCCGATCAAGGATTACGAATGCTTGTGCGGCAAGTACAAGCGCATGAAGTACAAGGGCCTGATCTGCGAAAAGTGTGGCGTTGAAGTCACGCTCGCCAAGGTCCGCCGCGAGCGCATGGGCCACATCGAGCTCGCAGCACCCGTCGCGCACATCTGGTTCTTGAAGTCGCTGCCGAGCCGCATCGGCCTGCTGCTTGACATGGCGCTCAAAGATCTCGAGCGCGTACTCTATTTCGAAAACTACATCGTCATCGAGCCGGGCACGACGCCGTTCAAAGAGCGCCAGCTCCTGAGCGAAGAACAATTCAACGCGGCCGTCGAGGAATTCGGCGCCGACAGCTTCACGGCCGGCATCGGCGCGGAAGCCATTCGCGAGATCATGCAAGGCATGGACTTGCCGCAAATCGCCGTTGAGCTGCGTCAGGAAATTTCCGAAGCAACAACCGAACTGAAGCCCAAGAAACTCGGCAAACGCCTGAAGGTCATCGAAGCCTTCATGGAATCGGGCAATCGTCCCGAGTGGATGATCTTGACGCAAGTCCCGGTTATTCCGCCCGAACTGCGCCCGTTGGTGCCCCTCGACGGCGGCCGCTTTGCAACGTCGGATTTGAACGACCTCTATCGCCGCGTCATCAACCGCAATAACCGGCTGAAGCGTCTGATGGAGCTGCGCGCACCAGACATCATCATCCGCAACGAAAAGCGCATGTTGCAGGAAGCCGTCGACGCACTGTTCGACAATGGCCGTCGCGGTCGCGTCATCACCGGCGCCAACAAGCGCCCGTTGAAGTCGCTCGCCGACATGTTGAAGGGCAAACAGGGCCGCTTCCGCCAGAACTTGCTCGGCAAACGCGTCGACTATTCCGGCCGCTCCGTCATCGTTGTTGGCCCCGAGCTGAAGCTGCATCAATGTGGCTTGCCGAAGAAAATGGCCCTCGAACTGTTCAAGCCGTTCATCTATGCCCGGCTGCAGACGCTCGGTCAGGCGGCCACCGTCAAGCAGGCGAAGAAGCTCGTTGAGAAGGAAAAGCCGGAAGTCTGGGACGTCCTCGACGAAGTCATTCGCGAGCATCCCGTGTTGCTGAACCGCGCGCCGACGCTGCATCGTCTGGGTATCCAAGCATTCGAGCCGATGCTGATCGAAGGCAAAGCCATTCAGCTGCATCCGCTGGTTTGCGCAGCCTTCAACGCTGACTTCGACGGTGACCAGATGGCGGTCCACATTCCGCTGTCGCTCGAAGCTCAGCTCGAAGCCCGCGTGCTGATGATGTCGACCAACAACGTGCTGCATCCCGCCAACGGCCAGCCGATCATCGTGCCTTCGCAGGACATCGTCCTCGGTCTTTATTATCTTTCCATCATGCGCAAGGGCGAGCCCGGCGAGAACATGGC
>JANOCZ010000262.1:0-2065 GCA_031412455.1 Hyphomicrobium sp.
GCGACGCCGAGTGCCGCCGACATCGCCAGGTATGACTGCTGTGAGGCGAACCGCGGGATCACCGCCAAACCGGCGAGATAGCCGATCACCATTGCTGCCAACGTGTAGGACGTGAACAGGCGCGTATCGCTCAACGGCAGATCGAAGCCTGCGCCGTAGATGCCGATCGCATCGCCGGCCATGACTTCGACGCCGACATAAAGAAACAAGCACACGACGCCGAGCCAAAGGTGCGAGAAACTCATGATGCTCTTATCATCACGCGCGGCTAGCGGTTCATCGTTGACAGCTTCGGGCATGATATCGGGGAGCGACGAGCGCGCGATCCACACGGCAAGCAGCGCCAACAGCGCGGCCATGATCATGTAGGGCCAATAGACTTGCGCGGCGAAGGTGTTGAGCAAGGTCTCGCGCGCTTCAGGTGAGGCTGCGGTTTTCACGCGCGTGTCGAAGTCATCGAGGCCGCGCAAGGCGACGGCTGCGAAAACGAACGGCGCGAGGACGCCGGCGACCTTATTGCAAATGCCCATGACGGCGATGCGCTGTGCGGCGCTGTCGATCGGTCCGACGATGCTGATATACGGATTGGACGCGGTCTGCAGCAGCGCCAAGCCCGCGCCGATGGTGAACAGTCCCGTGAGCGCGCCTGAATAAATTCGCATCGTCGTGAAGTGACCGAAGATCACCGCGCCGACGGCCATCACCAGCAGCCCCAGTGCCATGCCGCTCTTCATGCCCGTCAGCCGCAGAATTTTGGCCGACGGCAGGGCCAGAAAAAAGTAGGATAAATAGAATGCCATCGGCACCAGGAACGCGTTCACGTCATCGAGGTCGAAGGCGAGTTTGACGAACGTGATCAACGGGCCGTTGAGCCAAGTTACGAAGCCGAAAATGAAAAACAGCAGGCCGATGGTAAATACCGGGCCGAAGTCTCGCCGCGCCGTACTCGCTATCGTCGTCATGATCATGGTCCCCCGTCCGGTCGATTGAGATTAGACGAAGTGGCGTGGTATTGCACCTTGCCGGAGCGGAAGATGAGGCTGGGTGTGGTCAACGGGCCGCGAATGCACTAACACGTCGCCATGTCCACAGACGTGTCAGACGATGCCATCATAGCGGTAGACCTCGTTGCCGGCCGGTCGTGCGATGGCTGCACGATGTGCTGCAAACTGCTTGCAATCGACGTGTTGGAAAAGCCGCGCGGAACGTGGTGCACGCATTGCGATCAAAAACGCGGCTGCACGATTTATGCAACGCGTCCTGATCCGTGCCGCGGCTTTCATTGCGGGTATTTGCGCTTGGCGCAACTCGACGAGCGGTGGAAACCGGCCAAGGCAAAATTCTTGATCAACTACGAAGACAAGAACAATCGCATCGTCATTCACGCTGATCCTGCACGTGCCGACGCATGGCGTGCCGAGCCGTATTATAGAACGATCAAACAGTGGGCCGCCTCGTCGCGCCGCGCGGGTGGGATGGTGCTCGTGTGGGCCGGGTCGCGCGCGACGATCGTATTGCCGGATCGCGATATCGAACTCGGTGACGTGCGGGATGACCAACTCATCGTGCCCGTCGAGCAGCATACGGTGCGCGGCGTCGTCGTCGGTTTTGAGGTCAGAGACGCTTAGCGGCCGTATCGCCAAGACGATACGACCGCTACGCTCGCTTTCATGGGCTGATCAACTAGAAGTCGATCCACACGCCTTTGCTCCAATAGCCTCGCTCTTCGCGGGCTTCACGCCAGCGGTAGCGATCTTTTTCAGAATCGTCCCAGCGCCAGTCGTCCGAATAGACGCGAACGCCAAATTCCGGCTTGTAATCGTATTTAGTTTTTGTGCGCCAGCAGTCGCCATCTTCGTTGCAAACAACGGCTGCCGAAGCGGCGGATGCCGACAGCGCCAGTGCACCGGCACAACCCAGTATAATTTTTGCAAATTTTTTCACGCAATATACCTCCTGCTCGATGTTCGTATTTCAGTATGCTCCGTTCAACGCTGATCGGCAGAAATCGTTTCAAGGGTTGTCGCTTTGGTTGCCGTGTTGCAGCGCACACTAGCGGCGGCCG
>JANOCZ010000263.1:0-7669 GCA_031412455.1 Hyphomicrobium sp.
ATGAAGGGCAAAACGGTTATCGCCATTGCCCACCGCCTCTCGACGATCGCCGCGATGGACCGGCTGGTCATCATGGATGAAGGCCGTATCGTCGAAGAGGGGACGCATGAACAGCTACTCAAGCAGGGCGGCATCTACGCGGGGCTTTGGGACCATCAGTCCGGCGGGTTCTTGGCGCGCGAAGCCGCCGAGTAGCGCTAACGTCTGACGCGCGAGACAAGTCCGAGCGGCCTTCGCTGGCACCAAAACTGAACTTAAAATTTGATCCGTCAACCGACTTATAAAAAGCCGCACAAATTTGCGAAGTTCTTTCCGCTTAGTTTGTACGATTTGCTTTACGCGGCATTAAATACGATCTCAAACGCCGTTCAAATCATAAGACTTCTAAAGGACCGTGCCCCGTATATCTGACATCCGATATTGACCTCGGGCATTCAGAGCGGGAGTATTCATGCGCCAAGTCACTTCATCCGTCATAGCAATGTCAGCCCTGGCATTGTCGTCGCAGGCCGCACTCTCGGCCACCGCCAATGTCCCCTTCACCAGCGTCGTGACCGCGACGTGCGTCCTGACCGTCGGGACGCCGGGCGTTATGGCCGCCAACACCGATTTCACCTCGCTGAGTTCGACCAGCGCTGGCGGCGTCTCGGGCACAGTGTCGGCGTTGAGCACGGGTACTACTTTTAAAGTCAGCGCCATCGCGCCAACCACGTTCCAGACGGCGCCGGCTGGTGGCGGCACGTCGGTAGATTTCTCATCCGTCTACCGCGCCACGGGCGCAACCACGATCGGCACGACGCCGGGGGCGACGATGACCACACTGAATTCGGGCTCGACCAACATCGTCGTCGATTTGGCAGCAGTGAAATCGAGCGGCACATTCGACGCAGGCGCCTATAGCGCCGAAGTGATCGTGCGATGCGAATAGCTAGTCAAACCTTAAGCGCTCTGTTCGCGGCGGGCATTCTTGCCGCTGCGAGCAGTTCCGCTGCTGCTCAGAGCCTGACGCCAATGCGCGGTGAGGTGAAGAGCTTTACCGATCAATTCGCGCTGCGGGTTTTTCCAGCCAATCCGTACTCCCGCAAGATCAAAGTCGAAGTCAAAGTCTACGACGAAAACTTCGCCCCCGTTGATGCGGCCATCATGCCCCAGTGGGCGGTGCTCGCGCCTGAAGACAATCGTAGCGTCATGGTGCTCGTACCGTTCGAAGGCAAAAGCGAACGGCGTGTCCGCATCTGCGCAGAAAGCGTGCCGTTCGAAAATAAAGCAACTCGTTTGAGGACTCAGGTATGTGGCCGTTTCTTCGCTCAGCGCGTACGCTGACGCCGATCTTAGGTCTGGCGGCGGCGGTGCTTTGTCCGCAAGGCCTGCACGCGCAAGGCTTTGCCGGTAACAATAACCCGTACTCCTTCAACAATCAGACCTACAGCTACGGCTTGCAACTGCCGCAAGTCCCGCAGCCCAACGGCCAAGATGAAATCCGCGCCGCCGACGGCACAACCTGCCGCTCGAGCATGGCAAGCAACGATGCCTACCTCGACGTCGGTGGCATTGGTGGCCAAGGCAATGACGGTTCATTCTCGTCGGGCACTGTCTACGGACGCCTGATCGTGCCGCTTGGCGGCGTGCCCAAACGGCTCGATTGCAGTTCGCTCTACGCGCTTGAGATCGAACGCCTCAAACATGAGTTGAATCTTGTGCGCGCCGGCCTCAGCGGTGGCGGCTTCGAGCCGTCACAGGGCCAAGCTTCGTCCCAAGGCAAGAAGTCAAAGGGCTGGGCCGAGGAGGGCTGGAGCAACAAAGGTTTCAAGGCTTCGGCATCAGCGACGACGAACAAAGCCTCAAGCGAGCCCTCAGCTAGCATCCCAGCCGCAACCGTCGTGCCAATGCGCCTCAGACCAAAACCCGACCCCGCAACAGCGACGGCTGAGCCATCCGATGTCGAATACTTGCCGTGGTCGAGCGAGCCGGCGGTCGGCGCGCGCGTCATGACCAGCATGTCCTCGACGTCGTCAAAAAGGTCTCAGGCAAAACCGAGCGGAGTCAACTAGGCAAACGCCGCTGCCGACTTACGACTTGCAATCGGTCAGCTGATCGGCCTCGAGCGAAAACGAATACGGCCCGCTGTCCCGGACATCGACGTTCTTGACGAGGCACACGCGGCCGTCCTTGTCCTTGACGCGCACATCGTATTGACCAGCAGTAACGTCTTTAAGCGGCAGTCGCTCGTCGTTCTCGATGCTGTCGTTATCGTCGTTCGCCGTTTGATCAGCGCCAAACTTGTCGCTCCCCGCCGGCGCCAACACGACCTCGACGAGATCAACGCCGGTCAAATTCCAGAATTTCATCTTGGGCGTCTTGCCGCCCGTGTCGTCATCGTCGTCGGCCATGGCCGGAAAGGCACTAGCGGCGATCAGGCAGGCGGCAATTAAACGGCGCTTCACGGGAATTCCTCCGACTGGATAAATGACAGGGGGCGTTCGGCTGCAACGTAACAGCCCGCGCCTAAGCTGTCACAGCCTCGAATCTCAATTTGCTGTAACCTTTCCTTGATTGGTGACCGGAAAACCGCCGGTCTGCCTCAAGGCTTCTCCAATCACCATCGCCGCCGCAACCGCAATATTGAGCGACCGCAGTCCAGCTTGCATCGGGATGCGAATGCGCGCGTCGGCCGCCTCATGCACAGTGTCGGGAACGCCAGCACTCTCGCGCCCGAGCAACAGGGTATCGTCCTCACGAAACTCAAAATCGAGAAAGGTCGAGTCGGCGTGCGAACTTAAAAGCACGAGCCGGCCAAGCTGAGCACGCTGAAACGCATCGAAAGTCTCATGTCGCGAAATGGCAACGTGATCGAGATAATCGAGACCAGCCCGCCGCAGCGATCGGTCCGTCATGTCGAAGCCTGCCGGGCCTATGATATCGACGGGCACGCCAAGACACGCCGCGAGCCGTAGAATAGTGCCGGTGTTTTGTGGGATGTCGGGCTGGTAAAGCGCAATGCGCATGTCACGCGACTCGAATTGGAGAAGGGCTGTCCACCGTGAACCGATGCGCCAAATTGCCTCTAGAATGCGGCAGTTCGTGAGCTTGAGACGAGCCCCGAACGCTGTCAGAAGAAAGGCGTCAAGCCACGACCTAACCAGTGATTCTCGACCAGCGTCCACGATGTGCCGCGCGATGCCAATCAGCGCGCCGTCCGACTCCGCAGTCTGATCTGGCTTTTGCCCTTATTCCACTCGGAGGCCTCCGTGACAACTGAAACAGACGAAGCCGACCGCCGCGACTTTCTGGTGCTGGCCGGTAACGCCTTCGCGGCAGTCGGCGCAGCCTCTCTGATCTGGCCGTTCGTGCAGCAGATGAACCCCGACGCGAGCACGAAGGCGCTGGCCTCGATCGAAGTCGACTTGGCGCCGGTAAAGCCGGGTCAAGCGATCACCGCCATGTGGCGCGGCAAGCCGCTCTTCATTCGCAACCGCACCAAAGAAGAAGTCGAAGCTGCGCAAAAGGTGCAGTTGAACGATCTGCCCGACACTGAAGCGCGCAACGAGTCGTTTCCTCCTGGCAAATCCATGCCGGCGACGGACGCTAACCGCGTCCAAAAAGATCACGAGAACTGGCTGGTCCTCGTCGGCATCTGCACCCATCTAGGCTGCATTCCCAAGGGCCAGAGCATCGGCGACTCGCGCGGCGATTTCGGCGGCTGGTTCTGCCCATGCCACGGCTCGCACTACGATACGTCAGGCCGCATCCGTAAAGGCCCGGCACCGCGTAATCTAGATGTTCCGCCGTTCGTATTTGTCTCTGACACTAAAATCAAAATCGGCTGAGGAATTCGCATATGGGTGGTCATACGTCGAGCTATGAGCCGACTTCTCGCTGGGGTAAGTGGTTCGATGAGCGCTTGCCGATCGCGCGGCTCATGCACGGGTCGTTCGTCGACTTCCCGACGCCCCGCAATCTGAATTACTTGTGGACCTTCGGCGGCATCCTGTCGTTCTGCCTCGTTGCCCAGATCGTGACCGGCGTGATCTTGGCCATGCACTACAACGCGAGCGACGTTGCAGCCTTCAACTCGATCGAACACATCCGCCGCGACGTCAACTACGGTTGGCTGTTGCGCAACATGCACGCGGTCGGCGCGTCGATGTTCTTCGTCGCCGTCTACATCCACATTTTCCGCGGACTCTATTACGGATCGTACAAAGCGCCGCGCGAAGTGCTTTGGATCTTGGGCGTCATCATCCTGCTGTTGATGATGGCGACGGCGTTCCTCGGCTACACGCTCCCCTGGGGCCAGATGAGTTTCTGGGGTGTGACGGTCATCACCAACCTGTTCTCTGCGTTGGACACGATCTACCAGGGACTCGGCACCGGCATCGTTGAATGGCTGTGGGGCGGCTATTCGGTCTCGGGCGTAACCCTCAATCGTTTTTTCTCGCTCCACTACCTGCTGCCATTTGTGCTGACGGGTATTGTCATCTTGCACATTTGGGCGCTGCACACGGCAGGCCAAAACAATCCGACCGGTCTCGATTTGAAAGAGCCCTCGGAAGCCGTACCGATGCATCCCTACGCGACGTCAAAAGATGCGGTCGGCCTGTTCGCCTTCTTGCTGCTGTTTGCCTGGTTCGTGTTCTTCCTTCCCGACTATTTGGGGCACGCCGACAATTACACGCCGGCCAATCCGCTCGTGACGCCGCCGCACATCGTGCCCGAATGGTACTTCCTGCCGTTCTACGCGATCCTGCGCGCCTTCACGGGATCCTTCCTGGGCTTACCGCTCGGCCAGTATGCCAAACTCTTGGGCGTGCTTGCCATGTTCGGCTCGATTGCCATTCTGGCTTTTGCCCCGTGGCTGGACTGGAGCCGGGTGCGCTCCGTCAAATACCGCCCGCTGTTCAAGTATGCCTTTTGGACTTTCGCGTTCACCTGCGTCGCGCTGGGCTGGCTCGGCTCGAAGCCGGCCGAAGGCATTTACACGACCATGGCGCAGATCTTCACGGTGCTCTATTTCGCCTACTTCTTGATCGCGATGCCGGTTCTGGGCCTGATCGAAACGCCCAACAAATTACCGCGCTCGATCAACGAGGCTGTTTTGGGTGATGGTCATACGGACCCGGGCGGCCGCAGTGGCCACGGTGGTACGGGCACGGTGGCAGGTGCCACCGCTGTTGCAGAAAAGCGCTGAGGCGGAAAACACATGACAACGTTGCACAACCGCCGCCGGCTGCGTCTCGCCGCATCGCTCGCCGCACTTATGGCCTCCGCGACCGTCAGCATCGCCGAGACTGCGCACGGCCCGGAAATCGAACGCCAAACCTGGGCGTTCAGCGGCTTCCGGGGGCAGTTCGATAAGGCACAGCTTCAGCGCGGCTTCCAAGTCTACGAGAAGGTTTGCGCTGCCTGTCACGGCCTGAACCGCGTCGCGTTCCGCAATCTCGTCCAGCCAGGCGGACCGGAATTCCCTGAAGAGTCGGTCAAGGCCTTGGCCGCTGCGTGGCCAAACCAAATTACCGACGGCCCGAACACAGAAGGCAAAATGTTCGAGCGCCCCGCGCTCCTTTCTGACCCGATCCGCGGCCCCTACAAGAACGATAACGAAGCGCGCGCCTCCCAGAACGGTGCGCTTCCGCCCGATCTGTCGCTGATCACCAAAGCCCGCGGCGTTGAACGCAATCCGAGCTGGTGGGCACACCCGTTCCTAATGCTAGGCGACATTTTCAGGAGCTACCAGGAAGGCGGCGCCGACTACCTGCGCGCGCTGTTGACCAGCTACCCGCCCGAAGTCCCCGTCTACCTTCGCGATGACAAGGGCAAACTGAATCTGGTGCAAACGCAAAACGACGCCGACAAGAGCAAGTACGAAACCTGCGTGGCGGTTGCGGCTGGCGAAGCCGGCGCACCCGACACCTGCAACAAATTACTCGACGGGCTCTACTACAACACCGTGTTCCCCGGTCATCAGCTCGCTATGCCGCCGCCGTTTGCCGGTGAAGGCGCGGGCGGTGTGATCGCTTATGAAGACGGGACAAAGCCGACTGTAGAAAATATGTCAGCCGACGTCTCAGCGTTCCTGTCGTGGACTGCTGATCCCTCGCACGACCAGCGCAAACAAATGGGCTGGCAGGTCATGCTGTATCTGCTCGTGACCACTGTCCTGCTGTATCTCGGCAAGAAGCGCATCTGGTCGCGCATCAAGCACTGAGCGCACGTCGGATCGCTGCAATAAAAAAGGCCCCTCGCGGGGCCTTTTTCGTTTGATGCTAGCGAGCGCTTACTTAGCCAGCGCGCCAAGGTTGGCGACCATGGGCTCTAGAACCGGCGTGATTATCGCCCCGGCGCCTGGAATACCGGTCGCGCGCTCAACAGCCGCGACGATGCTGGGCAGAGTACCCGCCACCAGCTGCGCGATCGGCGTCTTAGCTTCGGACGGAAGCACTGCCGCTGCAGTCTTCACGCCGTCGATCTGCCGGGCGATATCTTGCAGGCTGGGCAGCGCAGCTTTAGCCGTTGCTTCGTCGGTGATACCGCCGAGTGCCGTCGTCAGCGAGCCGAGCGCCTTCGTCGTCATGCTCGTGAGCTCAGTGACCGATGCCGGGTTGGACGGTGTCGGCGGCGCGACCGCAGTCGGCGTTGGTGTCGTGTCTGGCGTTGCAGTGGGCCCGCTCGCAGCTGGCTCAGTCGCAGCTGGAGGCGTCGTCGGCTCCGAAACGCGGTCGACGCGATCGCAGCCGTAGGTATTCAGCAAATACAAGCCAAGCACGGCAAGCGCCGCTGGCACCAGCCAACGACTGAAATCAAACCCACTGCCGGTGGTCTCAGCCGGTCTGGAAGTTGTGTGCGCCGTTGTGGTTTGTGCAGTCGCGGTCGTGTGTGCGGTGCTTTGCGAGCGCGTCGAAACTGCGTCGAGCACGCCCGTGCCTTCGAGCAGGTTTGAAAATCCAGCCGGCATCGCCGCCGCGATATTGTCCTTTTGCCCGTTGAGCAGGTTCGCTAGGCCATTGGCGTCGAGCCGCGACGTGCGCTGCGTTTGAGCAAGCTGCCCCAGCACGACCGGGGCGAGCATGCCCATCAGTGCGCCGCTCTGCGCACTATCGATGCCGGCAAACTTGCCGACGGCGCCAGCGATCACATTCGTTGATGATCCCCCCAGCAGCGAGGACAATGAGCTGAGCCCGTTGTCAGCCATCGTTTTTTGGCCGGGTCCGCCAAGCATGTTGGCGAAATTGCCAAGCACTCCGGGATCCTGCTGCCCCAACACGCTCGAGAGTTGCTGCGCGCCGCCGCTGCGATTAGCCGAACCGGCGAGCGCCGCGAGAATGGCGGGTATTGCCGCCGCGATGGCTTTGCCGGCAAGACCTTGCCCAAGCCCGAGACTGCCAGCGATCCGGTTGATGATCGCGGGCGCGAGAAATTGCATGATCGTCGATACAAGGTTCATGGCAGGTCCTTTCGAAAGGGGGGGGGAAACGTCGAGGAGGCGTGCCGTCACGATGAGAAATTGGCAGTCGATCAGACTGCTGAGTTTCCATAGCCGGTTTTCAAGCACCACAGATAGTCCAAAACCGTCCTTTTAAATTAGCGCTGCAAGCAAGACAGTATGGTGCCTACGACCCGTAGCGCTTGAAATTTGCTAGACGTTCGCGCGGCCAACAAACCTTGCGACCCG
>JANOCZ010000264.1:0-7134 GCA_031412455.1 Hyphomicrobium sp.
AGCATTGCCGCCTGCGTCGCCACCAGCGCTACCACCAGCACCCATCGAAGGTTTTTGCCCGCCGCCTGAGTCGGGGCCTTGCTGTGCGTAAGCCATCGAGCCAGCGGCCATCATCGCGGCCATCGAGATTATCGTGCGAACTTTCATCATGAACTCCTTGAGAAACTCAAATAAAAAATTGACCGCTGAGCACTTGTGTTGAGAAAGATCGGCAAAGCCAGCCTTGCTCTCCGCGCCTTGGTCGGTCTGGAAATAGTCTCGTCATGGCCCGCAAACGAAAAAACCTCGTTTGGTGGGTCGGGCTTGATGGTCGAACGCGAGAGGGGCCGATGCGTTCCGAAAGTCAGCCGTCCGAGCACATGATGAACCGGTGTTCATCCCCAGCAAACTCAGGCGTCCGGCGCTGCTGCTCAGCTGCTGCTCAGCCCTTGATGCCGAGCAGCTCGACATCGAAAATGAGGGTGGCGTTCGGAGGAATGGCACCACCTGCGCCGCGCGCGCCGTAGCCGAGCTGCGGCGGGATGATCAGACTCCGCTTGCCGCCAACCTTCATGGACGCCACGCCTTCGTCCCATCCCTTGATAACCTGGCCAACGCCGATGGTGAATTCGAACGGCTGGCCGCGATCGACGGACGAGTCGAACTTGGAACCGCGCGCGCCGTCTTTATAGAGCCAACCCGTATAGTGCATGACGCATGTCTGCCCGGTCTTCGGCGTGGCACCCGTGCCAGCAACGGTGTCGGCGATCTGCAGGCCGGAGGCTGTTGTCGTTGTCATGGCTTTTCCTTGCTCTTGTGCAACCGATGCTGAAGGCGCGACGAGAAGAACGAACGTCACCGCGGCGAAGATCCGCGGCATCAATCGTAGTACGCTAGTCACCCGGTCACGCATCGATCGCTTTCTTGACTTCGAAGATTTCCATGATGCGGCAGCCGCGATGCGGTCCATCGACGACGAACGTCCATTTGCCTTCCGTGAACGTGTCACACATTTTGACGCCCTTGACGAGAATCCAATGCCCCTCTTTCCCCTTGTGAATGGCGAGAATGTAGTATGCCCACGCGTTGCGCGGTTTTTGCATCCACGTCCAAACACTGGGCCGCTCCTTGCGAGCTACACGCATGAAACTTTCTTTGAGTTCCATGCGATAGCCGAAAGTGGCCAGCGCCGCTTCGACCTCGTCGGCGTAAGTGCCTCGCACGATCGGGCGGCGGTCGGGTGGCAGCTCGCGTCCATCGCGGATGACATCCTCGATCCGGGTGATGCCGTAACCCGTAATGGCAGAAATGACGTAGGGTCCGCAGAATGCAACGCGTCCAGTGTCGTTGTTTGCCGCACCCGGATTTGCGGCAATCCGCCCGCTCGTGCCGTGCTCTCTCATTTCGGCGTCACCATCTAAGACCCATACAAGTATCGGCGGCCATGCTGAAGCGCTATGGTTTATGAAAAGTTAACGGCAAGCCAGCCAATGTTTGCCCCACGCGCGAGGAGCGGAATGAACGTCTCGTTTCTGCAAGAACTCCTGAACACGGTTGCCGAACAAAGCCGCGCGCTTTTGCCCAAATCTCTGTTCGGCAACGGCGACGAGGACAACATCGAGGTGCTGGCCCGCGCCTTGATGTCAGGCCGCGGCGAAGCCTCCGGCGTGGCCATTGCCCGGCAGTTGCTGAACCGGCTGCATGCCGCGACGACAGACGAGCGCACAAAATTTGTGGGCTATTTGGCTGACGAATTACAACCTGACGCGATCGCCGTCACGGCCGCCGCCGAAGCCTATTTGAAACACCCCTCCGACACGACCTTGATGGACTTGCGCAACGCGACCGAAAGCCCGCGCCGCGAGTTTTTCCGGCGCCTCAATCTGGCCCCTGGAGGAACAAGCGAGATCGTCGCGTTACGCCGCGAGCTTCTGCGTCTGCCGCAAAACAATGCGTCCCTCCAGGCGGTCGATGCCGATTTGCAATCGCTGCTCGCTTACTGGTTCAATCGCGGGTTTCTAGTCATGCGGCGCATCGACTGGCAGACGCCGGCCGCAATTTTGGAAAAAATAATCGAATACGAAGCGGTTCATGAGATCAAGGGATGGGACGACTTGCGCCGGCGCCTTGATCCCTCCGACCGGCGGTGCTTTGCGTTTTTTCACCCCTCGCTGATCGACGAGCCGCTCATTTTCGTCGAGGTGGCTTTGCTGTCCGAAATGCCCGATGCAATTGCCCCTGTACTTGAGGCGCGCCGGCAAACATCCGCCAAGCCTCCCTCGTGCGCCGTTTTTTATTCGATTTCGAACTGTCAGGAAGGTCTCAAAGGCATCTCCTTTGGCAACTTTTTGCTCAAACAAGTGGTAGAGGAGTTGGCGCGCGAAGTGCCAAGCCTGAAGACGTTCGTCACGCTGTCACCCGTTCCACACTTTGCGCGCTGGTTGGATCGGGTCCTGGCGAATGAAACGGCCGATCCGGCGCTGGCTGACATCATCACGCCCGCCGACCGCGCTGTCCTGAGGGTCTTAGCTGATCCGCGCTGGGTCGAAGCGGCCCGCCATGCAACCTCGCAGACGGAGCAGCTGAAAACGACCTTGACGTCGTTAGCGGCGTATTACTTCTTGGTGGCGCGCTCGACGGACAATCGGCCCATCGATCCCGTCGCGCGTTTTCACCTCGGCAACGGCGCCCGCCTCGAGCGCATGAATTGGCTGGCCGACGTCTCGGAAAAAGGCCTGCGCCAAGCGCACGGCCTGATGGTCAACTACCGCTATGACTTGGCCGACATCGAAAAAAACCACGAAGCGTATGCGCTTGATGGAGCGGTGGCCGCATCGCGCAGCGTTCGCGCCCAGCTTCGCGCTCCGGTCAAATCAAAGGCGGCGGCCAACCAGCAACCCGCGGCCGTGCCATCCCCGTCTAAACCGAAGGGTTCGCCAACACCGGCCGCAAACAAGGCTTGAACCGCGGCTGCAAAACTCGGCTCGCGCAGGATCATATAGAGCTCGCCACCGACCACTCTTGTGTTGCCCCATCCGCCGTGCACTATGCCGCCAAACCCGCGCGGCGTTTTAGTTGCGCCTATGAAACTCTGGGGATCGCATGCGCTACGGTGATGAAGACCGCGAAAGCACGAACGTCGAAGATCGCCGTGGCGAGGGTGGCGGTGGCTTTCGGTTTCCAGGAGGCCGTGGCGGGGTTCAAATCCCGATTGGCGGCGGCGGCTTTAGTCTGACGACGATGCTGATCATCGGCGCAATAATGCTGTTCATGGGCATAAACCCACTTGACGTTTTAATGGGCGGCGGCGGTGGCGGCCCAGTGAACATGCCGCAATTGCCCCGCGCCGAGCGCCCGGCAGCGCAGCGCAACCCGACGGAAATTCCAGGCCTCCCAGGTTCGCGCCGGGGAACCGAGCAGACCCAAGCGCCGCAGAGCGAAGACCAGATGAAAACGTTCATCGGCCGCGTCTTGAAAGATACCGAGGACGTGTGGAGTGGCGTGTTCAAGGGCTTTGGCCAACAGTACCGCGATCCGCAGCTCGTGCTCTTCTCCGGCATGACGCGCACGGCCTGCGGTGCGGGCCAGGCGCAGATGGGGCCGTTCTACTGCCCCCTCGATCAGAAAGTTTACATCGACCTCGACTTCTACGAAGAAATGCGCCGCAAATTCAATGTCAGCGGCGACTTTGCGCAGGCCTATGTCATCGCCCATGAAGTCGGCCATCATGTTCAAACCTTGCTCGGCATCGCTGAGAAAGTGAACGAACTGAAGGGCCGCTCCGACGAGCGCACGGCCAATCAGATTCAAGTGCGCATGGAACTTCAGGCGGACTGTCTGGCTGGCGTCTGGGCCAATCTCAATGACCAAATGAAGAACCGGTTGCAGCCCGGCGACGTAGAGGAAGCGATGAACGCCGCAACGCAAATCGGCGATGACATGATTCAGAAGAAAATGACGGGTCGCGTCATGCCGGATGCGTTTACGCATGGAACGGCGGCGCAACGTGTTCGTTGGTTCAAGGCCGGTCTTGATGCCGGTCGGATGGAGGTCTGCGATACCTTCAATACATCGGACCTCTGAGCGCTCGACCGGGCAAGCTCTGACGAGGCGTCGATGAGGTGATTGCTGGAGGGTGCGATGCGACTAGGTTTGCGTCGAGTATTGCGTTCCGCGGTGCTTCCGGCCGTTGCGTCTATGCTTGCAGCATTGACCAGTTACGGAGCGATGGCTGCCCCTCGCGATCACCTCGTTGTTCAGCAAGCACCCGTCAGATCGCCCATCCAGGAAACTCTGCTTGGTGTTTGGGCCGATGCCACCCAAACTTGGTCAGCTGTCCTCGGTGGCCAAATAATTCAATCAGATCCGCCGCAGATCAACTTTGTGCCGAGCGTGCAGGCGTCGCACTGCTACGGCCTCTACATCAGCGCTGGACCGGTTTATTGTTCCGGAAACGCGACCGTTTTCGTCAGCGTCGCCTCGATGGATGACCTCGCCCGCAAAATCCCCGCCATGGGCGATGCCGGTCTCGCGTTTCTCGTCGCCCATGAATTTGGCCACCACATTCAAAAGATCACCGGTCGCTTCCGCGTGCTCAATGCGATGCTGCGTGCTGATCCGCGGCTGCAGCGTGAATTGATATTGCGCTTTGAGCTGGAAGCCGATTGCTTGGCCGGAGTTTGGGCCCGCAACAGTAAGCACCATGCCGCCGCACCGGATGCGCGCGCCCCGATGTTTGCCTCGCTAGATGCGATTGGTGACGACAAGCTGGGGGCGAGCAACGGCAAGCCGGTCGATTCGGAAACGTTTACGCACGGAACGTCGGCGCAACGTCTGCACTGGTTTCAAACCGGTATCGACGCTGGATCTGCCGATGCCTGCAAAGTCCTCGAAGCGGTCGACTTGAAACGTTAAAGTGCTTCGCCCGCGAACGCCCCGACGGAGCATTCGATACCCTTGGCAACGAGCGTCTTGCACACCTTAGCGGCTTCGGCTTTCGTTTTGATAGGCCCGGCCACGAGGTCGAAGTTGGGGTTTTGCGCATCCCCGCTGACGCGATAGCGCGGCTCGAGAGTCGCGAGTGCATCGCCGTGCTGGTCCGTCAGCATCGTCCAATTCAAGCGCAAACTATCGATTGACTGGGCCGATGTGATCTTGATGCCGACCGGCTTTGGCGCGGGCTTCACGATTGCTGGACCAAAGGCGACGACTTTGCCGGCTGCATCAGCTTTGGCGACCGTGGTCGCTCCGCTCGTCGCTGGCGCGCTGAGTGAGCCCGTCTCGATTGTGGGCCGAGCCGCCGGGTCGGCGTTGATGATTTTCGGGATCGTCGCCGGTGGCGCAGTCGATTGAGCTGCGGCGATAGTCGCGGCGACGTCGGCCGACTGTGCGGGCGGTGACAAGGCGGCAGCCGTTGTCGCCGCGGCGCCCTCTGCCTTGGCCGTCACATCCGCCGGGCTCGAGGTGACGCGCGCCTCGAGAGAAGCGACCTGCGCGCCCAGTGCTTTCTGGCCGTCGTTGTAGGCTGCAACGGCGGTCTGGACCTTGGCCAGATCGAGCTGGATGGAGACGACCGTATCCCGCAGTGAGGTCACGTCGGCGGCCAGCCGTGCCGCAGCCCGCTGCCCCTGATTGCTCTCCGGGTTCGACATGACCGACGCCGGCCGCAAGTCATCGAGCCATTCGGGCGCAATACCGATGATTCCGAGCAAGCCGAGCGACAGAAACCCGAACGTAGTCCACGTCACGACGTAGGGCGTGAAGAGCGGCGCTTTCCGGATTGAATGTTGATTTGCGGCTTTGCTCATGAAATCTCGTCCAACTGCAGCGTCACTTGACAACCGGTGTGCGTGAGTCGGCGATCGAGGGCAATCGGACGCGGCTGTGATGCGTCTCGAACTTGTGGACAGACCAAGCCTGCCTGCTTCCTGCAACGCCTTGCAGTGTACGGATAATTCCGGTCGTGTGTTCGCTGGGAGGAGGAATCGGCCGGGAACAATGCACCCTCAGATTCACGCCTTCTCCGCCCTTGCTCATGACACGGCAGGGGCGCTATGCAACACAACCGCCGGTCCGATTCTTGCGTCCCACCGCACGTTGCGCCGCCTATCCCGAAATCAGGTTCAGCCGATAAACCGCGCACCTTGGGGTTTTCATGACCACGAAGACATCCGCACTGGTCGTCGTCCTTGCCGCCGGCAAAGGAACGCGCATGCGCTCGGCAATACCCAAAGTCTTGCACAAGGTTGCCGGACGCTCGATGCTCGGCCACGTTCTCGAACTCGCCGCCAAGAGCCACGCCCAGAAAGTAGCCGTCGTCGTCGGCCCGGACATGGAGAAGGTGGCAGCGGAGGCGGCCGCTGCATTTCCAGGCGCCCAATCGTTCCTGCAGCAAAATCAGCGAGGAACCGCGGACGCTCTGCTCGCCGCCCGAAAAGCTCTGAATGAGCACGACGGTGACGTGATCGTCCTGTACGCCGATACGCCCCTTATTCGCGCCTCAACAATCACGCGAATCCAGGAAGCGCTGGATGGAGGCGCAAACGTTGCAGTTCTAGGTTTTCGCGCTCGCGATCCGCGCGGCTATGGTCGTCTTTTGACGGACGCGACGGGCGCGCTCGAGGCGATCCGCGAGGATAAAGACGCGTCGGACAGCGAGCGCGCGATAGATCTCTGCAACTCGGGCGTCATGGCGTTCCGCGTGAAAAACTTGCCCGGCCTGCTCGACCGCATCGGCAACAGCAACTCCAAGGGCGAATACTATCTGACCGACGCCGTCGAAATTGCCCGTGCCGAAAACCTCAAGGCAGCAGTCGTCGAATGTGATGAGGACGAAGTCTTGGGCGTCAACGCGCGTGATCAACTCGCCGTCGCCGAAGCCATCTGGCAATCGCGTGCCCGCCAAGATTTAATGGCAAGCGGCGTAACGATGATCGCGCCGGAGACGGTGTGGCTTTCATTCGATACCAAGATCGCGAACGACGTGACGATCGAACCCAACGTCTTTTTCGGACCCGGCGTGACGGTCGAGCAGGGCGCGCAGATCAAGGCCAATTGCCACTTCGAAGGGGCGGTGATCGGCGCCAACGCCCGGATCGGGCCCTTCGCCCGGCTGCGTCCAGGCGCGAAACTCGAAAGCGATGTCCACATCGGTAA
>JANOCZ010000265.1:0-6178 GCA_031412455.1 Hyphomicrobium sp.
CTCAGAACCGCCATTGGCTCGAGACCTGCATCGCGGAAGCTTTGCACGGACAGCGCGCCAAGCCGTTTCGATAAAGCCTGACCATCCGCTCCAATCAACAGACTATGATGGCCGAGAGCCGGCGGCACAGCACCCATTGCCTCGAAGATTGCAATCTGCACGCCCGAATTCGTAACGTGATCTTCGCCGCGCACAATATGCGTGATGCCGAAATCGATGTCATCGATCACACTGGTGAACGTGTAGAGGTACGTTCCATCGCCCCGGATCAACACGGGGTCGGAGAGCGAACCGAGATCGACGTTCTGATCACCGCGGATCAGGTCATTCCAGTTGACGAGGGTCGGTTGTGGAATATTGCCGTGGGCCGAATCGACGTTCGGCAGCTTGAATCGCCAGTGCGGGCGCCGCCCAGAGGCTTCATGAGCGGCAATTTCGGCGGGCGTCAGTTTTAAACTTGCCCGATCGTAGATCGGCGGGCGATGCATGGCGAGCTGGCGTTTGCGCCGGCGATCCAACTCTTCCCCTGTCTCGAAGCACGGATAGAGGTGACCTGACGTCCGCAAGGCGGCAGCCGCCTCGTCATAGCGCTGGGTGCGATCGGATTGTCGCGCCTCGCTGTCCCAAGTCAAACCAAGCCAAGTCAAATCATCGCGAATGGCCTGCGCGAATTCTTCGGTCGAGCGTTCAGTGTCGGTGTCGTCGAGACGCAACAAAAACGTCCCGCCGTGTTTCTTGGCGAAGAGCCAGTTTAAGGTGGCGGTGCGCACATTGCCGATGTGAATGCGCCCGGTCGGGCTTGGAGCAAAGCGAACCTTAGGGCGCATCATAATCTCGTCGGAAAGGTGAATTGATCAGCGCTTACGCTTTTACACCTTCGGCCGCAAGTGTGCCGAGCAGAGCCTCGACTTCGCTTGGGTTGGCGCTGGCAAAAGTCCAGGTTTTGCCCGTGCGCGAGCGAATATGAACTTCGAAATAGCGCTCGCTTTTGAGCTTCGTCGTCTCCCACAGCCCAGCGCACCCAAGGCCCGCCAGAAACAGGAAGCCGATGAGGAAGCGCTGCCGCCAACCAAGTTCAAAGACACCGAAGGCGAACATCATGGCGACCGTCAGAAACACGCAAGCGCCTAAAAACAGCCCCGCCGTCGGCCGCTCGCGAATTTCTTCGGCTTGAATTTTTTCTATTTCGCCAAGAGGTATACGGACGCTGCCGAACCAGAGAATGCGTCTGCGGCCAGATTCCGACTGTTCATTCTGCACGCCAAAGCGCGGCGGGAGACCTCCGGTAACACTCGTTTTGCCCATGCTTGCGCTCCGTGTTGCGAATGCAGCTTGCCTGCAACGGGTTTGCAAACTGCTAACAGGGAGCGTGGACTGCACGATGATCAGCCACGCCGCGCTGGGCATCAAACTGCGGGATCGTCTGAAGGAACCAGCTTTTTTGTAGCTTGAGGCGAAGTTTCCCTAAACGCGTTGGTGATCGGATAACGCCGGTCGCGGCCGAAGTTTTTGGCCGAAATCTTGACGCCTGGGGCCGCCTGCCGGCGCTTGTATTCAGCAAGATAAAGGAGGCGCTCAATCTTAGTGACCGTATCGATCGCATGCCCGCGCGCCACGACCTCGCTCACCCGCATCTCCTGCTCGACCAAGCAGCGCAGAATATCGTCCAGAACCTCATACGGCGGCAGCGAATCCTGATCCGTTTGACCGGCCTTGAGTTCAGCCGTCGGCGCTTTCGTCAGTACCCGCTCAGGCATGACGACGCCTTTCGGCCCCCGCGCTGCAGCCGGGAGATGTTCGTTGCGCCAGCGCGCCAGCGCGTAGACCTCCATTTTGTAGAGATCCTTGATCGGGTTGAAGCCGCCGTTCATGTCGCCGTAAAGCGTTGCATAGCCGACGGACATCTCGCTCTTGTTGCCGGTCGTCAGAACCATCGCGCCGAACTTATTGGAGATGGCCATCAGGATCGTGCCGCGAATGCGGCTCTGCAGGTTCTCTTCTGTTACACCGGGCTTTGTGCCCGCGAACATGTCCTTCAGACCCCAGGTCACGCCAGCGACAGCCGGTTCGATCGAGACCTTGTCGTAGCGGATGCCCAGCGCCTTCGCGCACGACTGCGCATCGATGAGGCTGTGGTCGGACGTATATTGCGACGGCAACATCACTGCGTGCACACGTGCCGACCCCAAGGCATCAACCGCCATTGCTGCGACGAGCGCGGAGTCGATCCCGCCCGACAATCCGAGCACGACGCCTGGAAATCTATTCTTGTCGACATAGTCCCGGAGGCCGAGCATGCAGGCGGCGTAAGCGGCAGCATTCCCCTCCTCGATCGGCGTGACATCTGAGGCAGAGCAACGCCAACCTTCAGCGCCTTTCGTCCAGTCAGTTACGGCAACCTCCTCGCGCCAAGCCGGCATCTGCACGCTAAGGCCGCGGTCAGCATTCAAGACAAATGAGGCACCGTCGAAAACAAGCTCGTCCTGCCCGCCGACTTGATTGACATAGATGAGGGGAAGCCCGCTTTCGGTGACGCGCGCGACTGCAACGTTCATGCGCAAATCAGGCTTGGGCCAATCAAAAGGCGAGCCGTTGGGCGAGATTAAAATTTCGGCGCCGGTTTCGACGAGAGTTTCCACAACTTCGTCACCCCAGATATCTTCGCAGATCGGCACGCCAATTCGGACGCCGCGGATGTTGATTGGACCGGGCAGCGGCCCCGTCGCGAACACGCGCTTCTCATCAAAGACGCCGTAGTTTGGCAGATCGACCTTGAAACGGACGGTCTCTATTTTGCCTCCGTCGAGCAGGGCCACCGCGTTGTAGACACGACCGTCCTCTCTCCAGATCGTGCCGATCAGCATTGCTGGTCCAGCGCTGCACGATTGTGCCAACGCCTCTAGTGCGGCGTGGGTCGCGTCCTGAAAAGCTGGCTTTAAAACTAAGTCTTCGGGCGGATAACCGTTGAGGAACAGCTCGGGGAAGACAATCAGATCCGCACCAGCAGCACTGGCTTGGCCGTGTGCCGCCAACGCCTTGGCAGCGTTGCCGGCTAAGTCGCCAACGATGGGGTTCAGCTGAGCTAGGGCGATGCGAAGTTTGCGGATTGGTGTCATGCAGCGTTAATAGAGGGCGCGCTGGCGCCGGTCCAGCGACCGACCATGAAAAGCTTAAACTTCATTCGTCAGCGTCGCAGGGTACCGGAAATTCGAAGTCCGGCACCCAGCACATCTCAGGCTCGTGTACGGTTGCTAGCGCCACGGATGCCGATCCGGCAGCCAATGTCAGCGCAGATAGTGCCGCCACGATCGCGACCTTCGTCAGTGCAGGTTTTTTCATTGCTGCCACCAAGCCGACGCCGGCGCTGACGCTCAAGCAATCAAAGTTCGCTGATCTGCTTTGCCATCCGCAAGTCTTTCTTTCTTCAGTTGCTCGGCGACAAGAAACGCGAGTTCAAGCGCCTGATCAGCGTTGAGCCGCGGGTCGCAGTGCGTGTGATAACGATCGGATAGATCCTGATCTGAAATTGCTGTTGCGCCGCCCGTGCACTCGGTCACGTTCTGCCCGGTCATCTCGATGTGAATGCCGCCGGCGTGCGTGCCTTCAGCGCGGTGCACTTCGAAGAACGACAGCGACTCCTTCAGGATGCGATCGAACGGGCGGGTCTTGTAGCCGGTGACGGCCGATATCGTGTTGCCGTGCATAGGATCGCACGACCACAATACATTGCGCCCCGCCTTCTTTACGGCGCGGATCAGCTTTGGCAGATGCGCATCAACCTTGTCGTAGCCGAACCTGCAAATAAGCGTGATGCGCCCGGCTTCATCCTTGGGGTTGAGCGTATCCAGCAGGCGCAGCAAGCCATCGGCGTCGAGTGAAGGCCCGCATTTCAGCCCGATTGGGTTCTTGATTCCGCGGGCGAATTCGATGTGCGCGTGGTCCGGCTGGCGCGTGCGGTCGCCGATCCAGATCATGTGACCGCTCGTTGCGTACCAATCGCCGCTCGTTGAATCCCGGCGCGTCAACGCTTGCTCGTAACCAAGCAACAGCGCTTCATGACTGGTGTAGAAACTCGTCGTGCGCAGTTGTGAGGTATTTTCAGACGTAATCCCGCACGCGCGCATGAAACTCATCGTTTCTTCGATCCGCGCGGCAAGTTCCTGATAGCGATGCCCTTGGGGCGAGTCTTTGACGAAGCCGAGGGTCCATTGGTGCACGCGTTCGAGGTCGGCGTACCCGCCGGTTGCGAAGGCACGTAACAGGTTCAGCGTTGCGGCTGATTGGCGGTACGCCTCGATTTGGCGGTTTGGATCAGGGATGCGCGCGTCGCTCGTGAAGTCGGGGCCGTTAATGATGTCGCCGCGATAACTCGGTAGCTCGACACCGTCCTTTTTCTCCATCGGCGACGAGCGCGGCTTGGCGAACTGCCCGGCAATTCGTCCGACCTTTGTGACAGGTTGGCCGCCGGCATACGTCAACACGACCGCCATCTGCAGGAATACGCGGAAGAAGTCGCGGATGTTGTCGGCCCTATGCTCAAGGAAACTTTCGGCGCAATCGCCACCCTGCAGCAGAAATCCGTGACCGGCGGCGATCCCTGCGAGCGACTTTTTGAGATCGCGCGCCTCGCCGGCGAACACGAGAGGCGGGTAGTTTGCGAGCTTGGCCTCAACGCCCTTCAAGATGGCTTGATCTGGATAATCGGGCACTTGAAGGATCGGTTTGGAACGCCAGCTTTCGGGCGACCATTTCTCGGTACTCAGCGGGGCGGCCATCGTCAAACTCCTGGTCGTGCATTGCGCCGAGCGGTGCTCGGCTAATCCTGTTTATTCTAGTCTTTATCCTATTTCTTGGCGGGGCTTATAGGAGAATAGCGCAACCGAGGCCAGCATTTAGGGGGCGCCGCTCGCATTTGGGCCCTAGAGGCCAGCGGCCATGCCGCCATCGACGCTCAAATCGGCCCCGGTGCAGTAGAGGCTATCGTCGGAGGCGAAGAATACGGCTGCCCCGGCAAGGTCCTCGGGAGAGCCTAGACGACCCATCGGCGTTTTATCGACAAGCGCCTTGCGCACTGGCGGAAGGCTCAGCAGGCGATCCGTTATGGCGGTCTCGACATAGCCCGGAGAGATGCAATTGACCCGGACATTAAAGGGCGCGTATTCGACGGCGAGCCCCTTCGTCAAAGCTGTCACAGCGCCTTTTGTGGCGGAATAGGCCGCCAGCGGGCGCAATCCACGCGCGGCCATGATCGACGATATATTTATGATCGATCCGCTGGTTGATTTGCGCAAGAGCGGCAAGCAATCGCGCGATAGGCGCAGCACGCCGTCGATATTGACTTCGCGCAGCCGCGTCCAGTCCTCGTCCGATAGCGAGCGGACCTCGCCGCGAACCAGGATCCCTGCGTTGTTCACCAGAATGTCCATCAGACCATGCGCGCTCGCAACATTGCGCACGAGCGCTGTCACATCCTGGCCTTTAGAAACATCGACGCGCATGGCCGTCGCCTGCCCGCCTGCGGCGATGATCGATTGTGCCGTTTCTTCGGCCGTTGTTCCGTTGATGTCCGTGACCCAGACATGCGCGCCTTCTACCGCAAATCGCCGGGCGATCGCTTGGCCGATGCCGACGCCCGCGCCGGTGACTAAAGCTATTTTTCCTTGGAGACGTGGCATTATCCAACCCTTGATATCAGCCGCAACGCTTAGCCCCACCGCGTTTGCGGATCAACCTGCGGCCTCGCCGGGCATGAGCCACTTTTCGCGCAGCGTGACAAGTTCTTCGGCCGTGCTGGGATGCAGCGCCATCGTCTGATCGAAATCGGTCTTGCGCGCCTTCAGCCGTAGAGCAATCGCGGCCATCTGCACAATTTCAGCGGCATCGGGGCCTAGAACATGCACGCCGAGCACTACGTCACTTTGTGCATCTACGACGAGCTTCATCATCGTCCGCTCGTCCCGACCCGCAAGTACGGCTTTCATGGGCCGGAACGTAACTTTGTAAATGTCTATTTGACCGCTCGGCGACTTCGATCGCGCATCAGCTTCGCACAAGCCCAAGGTGCCAATCTCGGGAGTTGAAAACACCGCCGTCGGGATCGTTTCATAGTCGAGCGGGTACGGCACCTTGCCGAAGACGCGGTCTGCAAACGAATGGCCCTCGCGGATTGCGACGGGGG
>JANOCZ010000266.1:0-3168 GCA_031412455.1 Hyphomicrobium sp.
CGCTGGATCGATCGACGGAGTACCGAGTATCGGATCGGGATCGACGAGCTTGGGCGGAGCGTTCTCGACAAGCACGTCGGGAGTAGAAGAAGCCGTAGCCCCATCCTGATCTTTTATTGTGTAGGTGATCGTGCCCGTTCCGGCAAAGCCTGCGGCCGGCGTGAATACCCAATGGGTGCCAACGAGCGCCAGATTTCCCTGCGCCGCTGGAACGGTAGCGGCTGTCACGACGATCGGATCGGCGTCGGGATCGCTGTCATTGGCTAAGAGAAAGACAACGACCGGTGTACCCGCTGACGTACTCGTGGTGGAGTGAACTGCAAGTGGATCGGGGTTCACCGGAGTGATCGTGATCGTCGCTGGATATGTCCCGCCCTTCCCATCGTCCACGAGCACCGGAATCACGACCGGCGCACCAGCGTTATCAACCGGCGGTGTGCCAGTGAACGTCTTCGTCACAGGATCATACGTGAGCCATGACGGCGCGCCCGTCATGTCCGGCGTGATCGCTAGCGGATCGCTGTTTGGATCAGTGAAGTAGGTCGCGATCGGCAGTGACAACGCCGTGCTATCGATGGCGGGCACCAGCAGGTGTGCCGGGTTCGACGGATCGATTGAGGGACCCGTGGATGGTTCGGGGTCGATCAGCGCTGGCAACGCATTGGGAACTACGACGTCATGCGTCGAGGACGATGTCGCGCCGTCCTGATCGGTGACGGTGTAGTTGATCACAGCCGTGCCTGAGAAGCTGGCTGCCGGTGTGAAGGTCCAGACATGCGTTGCTGGATCTTCAACCAGCGTTCCGCTCGCCGGATCGGCTAGCGTTGCCGTGGTCACTGTCAGCGGATCGCTGTCGGGATCGCTATCATTGGCGAGGAAGTCGACAACTATTGCGGTTGCTGACGGAGTTGTGACGCTGTCCGTCACGGCGACCGGCGGCGGGTTGGCGATGTTGATGGTGACGGTCGCCAAATAGCTGCCGCCTCGGCCGTCGTCAACGAGAACGGGGATCACGACTAAGGCCCCGGCATTGTCGACCGGCGGCGTGCCGGCGAAGGTCTGCGTCGCCGCATCATAGGTGAGCCATGTCGGAACGTTCGTCAGGTCCGGCGTGAGGGTCAGAGGATCCGCATTGGGATCAGAGAAGTAGGTCGCGACCGGCAGCGTCATCGGCACGTTGTCGATCGCTGGCACCAGCAGGTTCGCCGGATTCAGCGGATCGATACTTGGCGTGCCCGGCGTTGGATCGGGATCGACGAGAGCCGGTGAGACATTCACATGAATAGTAGAAATGGCCGTATTGCTTGTGGTGCCATATGTCGTGTTGGTGACGCTTGTTTCGAGAATTCGGTCCGAAAGATTTGGCGCGGCGTTGGAGTTTGAAAACGTGATGGCCGCCAATGCAGCTTGGTAGTCGGCGACGGTGGCAACGCCGGAGAGAGTGACCCTAATTTCACCGGGCACACTGGTATCTACAGAGGCCGTGATGCTGGCCGGCAGCGCAGCAATCGTCAGAACGTCTCCAGCCTTAGCATTTGTCAGAACGACCGAGGCGCTGCCGAGATCGGGGCCCAGAGCCGAGCTTTGCGAAACGGCAACATCGATATCGACAACAGGCACGCCGGCAGCCTGTGCCAAATAGGTAGTTTTGTACCCGGTATCGGTTGCAGACGTGTCGGACGTGGAGTTATCTCGATCCAGATCGAGGCTAAGCAACGTCGTTGTTTGAAGGTTTGTAAAGGCAAAATCGCCGTCCCCGTCATGGGTGAAACGCGCGGCCGGTGTCAGTGAGTTTGCCGCCAGTTGATAGTTGAGTTGCCAGGAGGAAACGTTGCGCCACGTGTACTGCGCCGCAGAAGCAGGTATCGCGACGCCCGTATTGGATGGATCCTCGTTTTGCGTCCCCGATGTCGTCACCCCGCCTGAGCCGACGGAAACGACGATATCGGTCGGATTGTTGATGCCATAAGACGTCAATTTATTAAGCGATGGAGTTATAATCTCGCGGGAGAGTGGCGCCCCGCCAATGCCGTCGATGTCGGAAATTGTGAAAGTTATCTCGCCGGTTGCGGGTATGCTCGTGCCAGCCAGCATCAACTCCCATCTAATTTCGGCCTGTGCCGGCGTCCCCACAGCGTTTGTGGAAAGAATAAACGCTGGATCATCCTTGCCAGCCAATGGGTTCTCAAAAACGACCGTGTCGCTGGCTCCGTTTGTGATCACGGTTGCCCACACATCGACGGCTATACCACCGACTGTTGCAGCATTTCTCCAAATGCCTTTCCCTCCAGCGGTCACCGCTGTTCCAACGACAACCTCCGTGCCTGCGGAGTTATAGACATGGAGGCTGTTGGCCGGGGCCGAGATCGCGGTTAGTCCTAGAACGTGCTGCCAATCAGTCGGGGCAAGCGACTGCTCTTCAATCGTCCCAACTTGCTTCTCGAGCTCCCAATCGCCGCCGGCCTTGTCAGAGCCCGTGAGATCCTCGGAAGCGGCGACGTCGGCACCGGTCAAGCTTGCCAGAAGCGCGACGGCTTCAATGCCTTGCGTTCCTGCTCCAAAATTACACCCGTAAACAAGAATGTCGGCGTCGACCGACAGGCGGGTGCCGATTTCAGCAAGCGCTGCACGATAGTCCGACGCCATTGTATTTGCGTTCAGCGTCGCGCTGCCAAGATTGAGGACACCGGCAGTGCCGTGCGTTAAGATATGGATGCCGGTGATTTCGGTTTCGCCCTCTAAAGCATCGCGTATCTGCGTGATGCCATCACGCGTGCTGTCGATCAGAACGATGCGCGTGCCTTCGGGAATAGCGCTGACGAGCGTTCCAAGGTCCGCCAACCGCTGATCGACGAAGGCGATCTCGTGATTTGAGGGTGCTAGATTGTGTGCGGCGACAAAATTTTCGACCGCGCGCATGACCTCGGCCTCGAATGGCAGAGCACGTTCGGCTTGGAGCGCGGCGCGCTCTTGACCGGCCGCGACGATGGCCGCGCCGATCCCTTCGCTGACGTTGCCTTGATCGTAATCGGGAACGACGTCTTGTTCTGCCGAATGATAAAGTTCGGTTGCCATGGCCGCGTCGAAAACATAGCGAGGCTCAAGCGCCAGCATCCGGTTGCCGATCGGCAGAAGATTGGTCTGGATGTCGGCGTTGGGCTTGATTTT
>JANOCZ010000267.1:0-4447 GCA_031412455.1 Hyphomicrobium sp.
CCTCGATAGCGTCCAACGACCAACGCGCGTTCGCAATCTGGGCTGGCGCGAAAGCGGTCCTCGACGGTCTCGGCGTCTGGCCGCAAATCGCCGCTGATGCCGAGCCGATGACCGCGATCGAAATCTCAGACTCCGCCCTGCCCGACGCGATCCGCCAGACGCGCTTGACCTATGACGCCAAAACCGCCGACGGAAAACCGGCAGCTTACATGGTGCCGAGCGCGACGCTGCACCGGGCCCTGTATGAGTCGGTCGCGAGCGACCCCGCAATCACCTTCATCGCGCCAGCCGAAGCGTTAGCCTTAGCCCTTGGCGATTACCGCGCCGCCCTGACGCTGGCCGACGGCCGCGTCATCGAAGCTGAATTATGCATCGCTGCTGAAGGGCGCGCATCGAAACTTCGCCAAGCTGCCGGTATCAAAACGACAGGCTGGGCGTACCCACAGCGCGGCATCACAGCGACCGTCGAATTCGAATTGCCCCACCACGGCGTCGCCATCCAACACTTTTTGCCCGGCGGCCCGTTCGCAATCCTGCCGCTGAAAAACAACCGCGCCTGCATCACGTGGAGCGCAGCCGAGGGCGAAGCGAACCGCGTCTTAGCCAGTGACAACGCCGCGTTTTTGGAGGAGTTGGATGACCGAATCGGCGGCCGCTTCGGCGCAATCGAACTGGTTGGCAAACCGCAGTCTTGGCCGCTCGACGTCAAACTCGCCCGCGAATTGACGGCGAAGCGTTTCGCATTGATCGGCGACGCCGCCCACGGCGTGCATCCCATCGCCGGTCAAGGCGTCAACCTTGCTTTGCGTGATGTCGCAGCACTCGTCGAAGTGGTGGCGGACGCTAGCCGCATCGGCCTCGATTTTGGCAATGCCGCAGCCCTTGAGCGCTACGCCCGTTGGCGGCGTTTCGATTCAACGATGTCGGCTGCCGCCTACGATGGCCTGAACCGCATCTTCAGCATCGACAACGCCGTGCTGCGTGCCGCGCGAGGTGCAAGCCTCGGCATCGTCGACGAGTTGCCGTTCCTCAAACAACTGATCATGACCGAAGCCGCCGGTCTCTCCGGCGACCTCCCCAAGTTGGTGCGCGGCGAGCGGGTGTAGAGCTTCCCTCTCCCCGTTTCTGCACTCAACGGGGAGAGGGTCAGGGTGAGGGGCGGGGCTGGCTCAAGCGCCTCGACACCCCAACTTGCGTCCCGGCCGGAGGGATGCGTGAGCATCACGTAGAGCCGGGATCACGTCCTTTCGGCGATGTGCGCAATTAACGACTGACTTGATCCCGGGTCTGCGCGACGTCGCAACCACGACGCTGCTTGCCCGGGAACGCAGGAGTTTTGCCCAAGTCGCGACGGTCAGTAATCCTCACGCGTCCTCTTCCCCCTCTTCCTCCCCACCTTCATCCCCCGTCATCACCGGCGGTACGACCACTAGCTGACCCGCGCCGAGATCAACCTCGGGCACGCAGGCATTTGTGAACGGAATGAATTCGACATCGCCGCCGTCGCTCAATTTGATCTCGAGCAAATCGCCAGCACCGAAATTCTGTACCGCGATGACGCGGCCAAACTCGCGGCCGTCGTCGAGCACGGCGCGCAGTCCGATTAAATCCGCGTGGTAAAATTCGGCTTCGTTGGCTTTCGGCAGTTTGCTGCGCGCCACATACAGTTCGCGCCCGCGCAGGGCTTCAGCGCCGTTGCGATCGGTGACGCCCTTCACGCGGACGACGACGCCCTTGTCCGACACCCGTAGGATCGACAGCGACAGCGGCCGCCCTCCGGCCTTGTCCGTCAGCGGTCCATAAGACGCGATATCGACTGGGTCGCCCGTGTACGTCCGCACGATCACGTCACCGCGGATGCCGTGCGCGGCGGTGATCTGGCCAAGAAGAATGCGCCGCTCGTCGGCCTGTTTATCGACGGGTTGTGTCATGCGCGTTGTGATGCCCCGGCGCGCGCCGGCTTGCAAGGCCATCAAGCTGGCGACTCATTCCGGGATCGGCCCCAGATAGGTCACCTGCAGGTGAACCGGCATGCCAGCCACATCGACGATCGCGCACTGGGTATTGAGCGACGCATCGAGTTCGGCGCGCACCTTGATCGTCGCGCCCGAGGGACCGGCTATGAGGCCGGTCACCAGTTCGCCGCCAGGTGGCATCGTCAGTTCGATGGTCATGACGTCTAAATACGACGGGCCGCACGCGCTGGAGCCAGTATAGAAGCCGCCAAGCGGATCCGACCCGATGAACCGGCCATCGCGCATGACGGCCAGCGCGTGATCTGCAGCGAACTCCTGCTGACCCGGACTGTAGTAGGCAATTTTATAGATGCCGTTGCGAAACATGGATGGCCGGAGTTCGCGCAAGCCCAGGGCGTTGCGCCTCGGCGTGCACTGTGGAGGGAGGATCGACGAGACAACGACACATCGTATTCAAGTTGCGGGCCAATCTTGAAGACCGTTCAAATAAAAAGCCTCCAGGGATCAATCCCTGAAGGCTTGGTCTTGTGCAGAGTCAGTCGGGCAGGCCTCAAGCTGCCTCGCCAGCCTTGGCAGCAGCAGCGGCTTCGGCAGCCTTCGCGGCTTTGTCAGCGGCAGCAGCGGTGCGCTCCTGCGCCTTCTTCTTCGGCTTGGCCTTCTCCGGATTGTTCGGCTGCGTGCGCTTGGCGAGGCCCTTCGCGTCGAGCAAACGCAGCACGCGGTCGGTCGGCTGCGCGCCAACGCTGAGCCAATGCTTGACACGTTCGTCAAGCAGCTTGATGCGCTCAGGATTGTCTCTCTTCAACATCGGATCGAACGTACCGATCTGTTCGATGTAGCGCCCGTCGCGCGGGCTCGTGCCATGCGCCACGACGACGTAGTAGTAGGGGCGCTTTTTCGCGCCACCACGCGACAACCTGATCTTGACCGACATTCTCGTTCTCCTAGCTGTTTTCTGTTTTGTTGCAGTTAATCGTTGTCGTTATCCGAGTGCCGCTCGAGCAGGTCTTTCAAGGCCTCCTCGCCGCGGCAACCTCCTTGGGATTTGTAGACCTCGACGATGACTTCACCGTCGTCGAGAACGTCGATCTCCCATCTCTCACCGGGAACGTTGGCGATGATCGACACGCCGTCGTCCCGGTATCTGGTCACCTCGTGGTGAATGTTCGCAGCCTTCAGCTGATCTGAAAGTGCGAGCAGTTTCTTCATCGCGTTGGGTTGAGTTGCATCTTCCGCCATCGCGCATCACTTCTTTTTGCCGGGAAACCCCGGAAACTTCGGCATGCCGCCAAACCCGCCGCCACCAAGACCGGGGAGGCCTTTGGGCAAACCCGGCAAGCCGCCAGTGCCCAGACCAGAAATACCCTTCGCAGGCGACCCGGCGCTTGGCAGTGCATCGCGCAACTCAGGCGGCAGTTGTTCGAGCGCTGCTGGATCGAGCTTGGCAAGTTCACCCTGCATTGCCGCCATCTCAGCTTCGCTGGGCCCCGCGCCCGTGCGGCCGAGAAACTTGTTTAGCATCCCGCCATTGCGGCCCATCTGCTTCATCATGTCGGCCATCTGCCGGTGCATCTTGATGAGCTTGTTGATCTCTTCGACCTTGGTGCCGGAACCGGCCGCGATCCGTCGCTTGCGCCGCGCGTCGAGCACCTTGGGGTTGCGCCGCTCGAGTGGCGTCATCGACCCGATGATCGCCCGCTGATGTGCAACGCTTTTATCCATGCCAGCTTCGTTGATTTGGCCCTTGAGCTTGGCCACACCGGGCAGCATGCCCATGACGCCGCCCATGCCGCCGAGCTTCTGCATTTGGCCGAGCTGCTCGCCAAGGTCTTCGAGGTCGAACGACCCCTTCTTCATTTTCTCGGCGATCTTGGTCGCCTTGGCGACGTCGATCGTCTGCGCCGCCTTCTCAACCAGCGAAACGATATCGCCCATGCCGAGAATGCGCCCGGCAATGCGCTTGGGATCGAAATCTTCGAGGGCGTCCCACTTTTCGCCGACGCCGATGAGTTTGATCGGTTTGCCGGTCACGGCCCGCATCGACAGTGCCGCGCCACCGCGCCCATCGCCGTCGGCACGCGTCAGCACGATGCCGGTGATACCGATCTGCCCGTCGAAGGCTTTGGCGGTGTTGACGGCGTCCTGGCCGGTCAGCGCGTCGGCGACAAGCAGCACTTCATGCGGCCCGATCGCGCGTTTGACGTCGCGCACTTCGTCCATCAATTCCTGATCGACGGTGACGCGCCCGGCCGTGTCGTAAATAATGACGTCGAAGCCGCCGGTGCGCGCGGCTTCCTGCGCACGCTTTGCGATCTGCAGCGGATTTTGCCCAGCGATGATCGGCAGCGTCGCGACTTGGGTCTGCTCGCCGAGCACCCGAAGCTGTTCCTGCGCCGCCGGCCGCCGCGTATCGAGCGACGCCATCAAAACTTTTTTGCGCTCGCGGTTGGTGAGCCGGTACGCGATTTTGG
>JANOCZ010000268.1:0-5878 GCA_031412455.1 Hyphomicrobium sp.
GGGCGACGCATTATTTTCGTGCTCGAATACGCACAAACGGAACTTTGTCCGCCGTCCTCGCGTCTTATCGTGAGGCCCATCAAGGGTCCCCAAGATAATAATCGGAGGAACGTTCATGCTCAGAACTATGATCTGTGTTGCGGCGCTCACTGTGGGTGCCTCGTCAGCCTTTGCCCAGACAACCCCGCCGGCCGCTGCACCATCGCCTGCTGCCACGCCTTCGCCTGCCGCTGCTCCATCAGCGTCGCCGTCGGATATGAAAATGACGGCCGCTCAATGCGAAACTCTCTGGAAGCAGGCGCTTGGCAGCGAGACTGGCGATTTGTCGATGGACAAGGCCAAACCGTATGCGAGCGACTTCAAAGCAGTCGATATGAACAAAGACGGAAAATTGCAGTCCACCGAATGGATGGACGGCTGCAACAAGGGTTCGATCAAGTCAGCATCGACAGCGCCGAATCCAGCGGGCGCAAGCTCGAGCACGGGTACGAGCACCGGGACTGGTGGTTCAACGTCAGACCGGTCACCGGCTGGTGCGGCCGAGCGGACGCCTGGAGCAACTGGCGCTGGAGCTGCTGGAGCGGACGCGGCCAAGACACCTGAAGGCACGTCAGACCGGACGCCAGCAAAGTAACGCTTAAAAAGCATCTCGTTTGGAAATGCGCGCATTAAAACCGCGCGCATTTCTGTTTGCGGGGTGACACTTCGGGGATTGAGGTCACCTAGACATTCCAGGTCTCCTAAAGCCGCCGCAAATTCGGCTTGATGCCGACATTCGGCGTGCGTAGTTCTCGTGTTTTAGCGAGGACTGTCAGATGCGCGGCTGGGTACGTTCGGTCATGTCGCTCGGTGTCGTGTTAGCGGCGACGCTGGCCCACGCCGGGATGCCGCGCGGCGTCGTGCTTATCGCTGGCTCGCAAGATGCCGATGACAAAACCGGAATCACGATTGCGCGCGGCGACGCCCAGCTGCACGTCGAGAAGCGGCCGATATCGGGGCGCGCCGATCAGATCGAGATCAATCCGGTCAGCAAACAGATCCTCTTATCGGGCCGCGCGTCATTGACGGTCGGCCAAAAGCAGTTCGACGGCGCGTTGATCGCGTGCACGCTCGATTTTAATCGGTGCACCGTCGATGCGGATGCTCACGCCTTAGCGCCGACTCCGGCTGCGGCGGCACGTCTGAGCGAGGTTGCGGTCACTCCGACGCGGACACCGGACGCGGCTGCAATCATGCCGCCGTAATTCTGAAGGGCGTTCGGCGCCAATTCAGCCGCTAAAATGCGGGCCGGGTTGACGGGGCCGGGAAACACGATGTGTCCGGGTGCCACGGGCTTGAAGCCGAAGCGGCCGTAATAGGGCTCATCGCCGACCAGTACGACGAGGGCGATATCAGCGCTCGTCATTTCATCGATGGCTTCGGCCACGAGTTGGCGGCCATAGCCTTGGCCACGGAAATCGGGATCGACCGCGAGTGGACCGAGCAAGACAGCGCCCGCCGTGCCGCCAATCTCGATTTCGGTCAGGCGCAAGGACGCGATCAGGCGGCCGTTGCGATCGGCGACGCGGCAGAAGCGCGACGTGGCCCCTCCGCTGCGCGCTGCGGGGGCCTCGCGGACGCGGTAGGCCGAGCGCGCGAACCGTCCTGGGCCGAAGACGCGGGCTTGGAGCGCGCTGATCGCCGCATAATCGTTGGCTGTGACTGGGCGTGTGATAACCGACGTCATATTCGAGTTGCTCTTTCTTTCTGGCGCTTGGCGGCTCTCGTAACCGAGAGCCGGCCGCCAAGCGCGGGAGCGGTTACTGGCGCTGGGCGACTCTCGTAACCGAGAGCCTGCCGCCAAGCGCGGGAGGCCGCCACCGCGGAGGCTGCCAAACGCGAAGTGGTTTCCCCTACCACATCTCTGCGGCGGCGCTAGAGGACAGGATTTCGCCGATGCGCTTTCGCGTCGCATCGTTAATGGACGTGGGTAGATCGGTGCTTTTGAAAAAGCCCTGCTCGGCGATTTCACGATTGCGTGCAGGGACGCGGGGCTGGCGCCAAGAGCGCACCACGTAAAGCGCGATGTGATCGCCGGGAAACTGCTGCTGGTTGTCATAAATGCCAAACAATTTCGGGCGGCCATCGACGATGATGCCGGCTTCTTCGTGCAGTTCGCGGATCAAAGCCAGTTCGACCGCCTCACCTTTTTCGACGCCGCCGCCGGGAAAATGCCAGCCGGGGCGATAGGTATGCCGGATCAAAAGGACGCGGTTTGAGGCGTCGAGGACGCAACCTTGGGCGCCCAAGGTCAGGCCGCGGGAAAGGCGCCAATAGCGCTGGAGTCCGCGGCTGACAATTTTTGCGACAGGCACGTTGCTCTCGTCCTTTATCTGCTGGCTTTATCTGCTGGGCGACTGTCGTTGTTGGCGTGTAAACGTTGACCTTGTTCGCTCAGTGTTGGCAAGTCAGCTCTCTTCTCAGCGGGCGCGGTCTCTCCTGGGCCGCCGATTTTATCTGTCCCTCAACTCGCGAAACTCTTAGTCACATGAGCGAAACATTCACTCTTGCGCATTTCACGGATGTGCATCTGTCGCCGATCACGGGTTTTGCGCCGCTCTACTGGAATGCCAAACGCGCTCTGGGATTCTACAACTGGCATCGCGGGCGGCGGCTGATCCATACGCGTGACGTCGCGGACCGGCTGGTGGCGGATGCGAAAACTCTGCGCGCCGATCACATCGTTATTACCGGCGATCTGATCAATCTGGGTTTGCCACGCGAGTACGAGGCGGCATTGGGGTGGTTGCGAACGATCGGTCCGCCCGAGAGCGTGACGGTCATTCCGGGCAATCACGATATTTACAGCGTGCTTCACGGCGACCCCGGCATCGCGCGCTGGGCCCACTATATGGGCGGCGATGCGGAGACGCTGGCGTTTCCATTCATGCGCCGCTTTGGCAATGTGGCGTTGATCGGTCTCAACTCCGGCGTTGAGACGCCAGCGTTCGTTGCGGCTGGCGAACTTGGGCATCAGCAAATCGAAGTCGCGAGAGATTTGCTGCAACGGCTTGGTGATGAGAACGCGGTGCGTGTCGTGCTCATTCATCATCCGCCGCTGCAGGATATGGCGTCGCCGCGCCGGGCGTTGCGTGATGTGCGCGCGTTCCAGCGCATGCTCGAGCGGACCGGCGTTGAGATCGTGCTGTATGGTCATAATCACGAGGCGAAGCTCACGTGGCTCGACACTGTGTCGGGGGGCGCGGCGGTAATTGGTGGTGCGTCGGCATCGGCCGGGCGGCCGGTTCGAGGCTCGGCGCTGGCGAGCTACAATCTGTTGACGTTCTTTGAGACCGACGCGGGGCTCAGAGTCCGCCGTTCAGTCCGCGGCATCGAGACCGTCGATGGTGATGTCGTCTTGCTCAGCGAAGAGGTGCTCGACGTCGGCGGAGCGTGAGGCGCATGTCATCCGCGCCTCCGGCTCGTTAGCCAGATGATCGTGCGTGCGGTGAGGAGGTCGTGTCCGGCAATTTTACCAGCGTTGGTCGTTTGCGGGCGGTGATCGCGGGTTTTGAAGGTGACGCCTGGCGTTTCTTTTTGGCCGCCGGTTTAGCTGAGCGCGCGGGTAAGATCTTTGAGATGGTGCTGGCGAGGTCGCTGTTCAGTTTCACCAAAGTTCTAATTTCGACTTTGAGTTTTTTGAGTTCATCGATCAGGCGTTCGAGTTTCTTACTGGCGCGGGCTTTGTCTTTGGACTTGCCCTTGGATTTTTTGGCCATCGGGACATCCTCCATTTGAGGCCTATTCAGTCGTCGACGTGGAAGTGGGACCGTAAAAGCTCACACCATCATGCGCCCGCACGGGGTGATCTTGACGCCATCGCAATGATCTGTCCACATAGCGGTGTGACGGTTCCGGCGGGACGAAAGTCCTGTCCGGTGAATATGGGAATCCGGTGCGCGCTGATGGACGGCGTTATTCCGGGGCTGCCCCCGCAACTGTAAGCGGCGAGTTTTTACCAACGAATGTCACTGGTTCGGCCCAATTTAGGGTCCACCGGGAAGGCAGGTAGAAACGTTTGAGCCGCGAGCCAGGAGACCTGCCGGCACATGTCGCCCATCCTCTGCGCGGGGCGCGCGGAAGAGCGGACACCCGTCGTGGCGACTGATGTAAACCGGCTGAGGAGCCGCATCAGTGTGCCTGTGGGTTTTGGCGGTAAAGCCGAAACACGATGAAGGTGAGAGCAACCGGCATGGTATGCTGGTTTCGATTCCGTTGCGTCACCACGGTACGCCGTTGTTGCTTCCTGTCATGTACCATTGATGGGGACTCTCGTGATCACGCGACATCTGAATAAAATCTCTTTGATTCCAGCCGCAGTGCTGCTGTTGGCCGCATCGTTGTTTGGGGGGCCGAGCGCTCATGCGCAGCTGGCGACCTCGCCGACACCGGGGAGCGCTGGAGGGCAAGCCGTTGAGTTGCCCGAGGTGGTTGTCACAGGAAATCCGGCCGCGACGCCTGCGCCTCAGGCCAAGCCCCAGCCCAAGCCCGTGAAACAAGTGACGGCGCCGGCGGCCGCCCAACAGACCGCGACGCCGCCGCGAAAGGTGGCAAAAGCTGCTCAGGCTGAGACCGGCGACGTGGCAGGGGCAGCACCGCCAGCTGCAAACAGCGCAGGTGAGGGTGGCGCTGGCGCAGCAGATACCGACACCGTCGTCGATGAAGGTGCGGCCACCGCTTCCGTATCCGCAACTGGAACCAACACGGCGATAGATCAGGTTGCGAGTTCGGTCAGCGTCGTGACTGCCGCTGAAATCGCCGCCAAACAGCAGCGCACCGGCACGGACGTTTTGCGATCGATTCCCGGCGTGCAAGTTGTGCAAGGCGGCGGGCCCGGCTCGCGCACCGCACTGTTCATTCGCGGGACGGAATCAGATCACAGCAAAGTCTACATCGACGGGATCGACGTCAGCGATCCGGCAAGCGGCGGGCGAACATTCGATTTTGGGCAATTAACAACGTTCGATGTTGATCGTGTCGAGGTTTTGCGCGGACCGCAAAGCGGCCTCTACGGTGCCGATGCGCTGGGAGGTGTCGTCGTCGTCTATACGAAAAAGGGCGAGGGACCGCCGCAGTGGACGGGTCTTGTCGAAGGTGGATCGTTCGGCACGTTTAACCAGGCTGCCGGGGTCAGTGGTGGCGAGCACGGTTTTAACTACGCGTTCAACGTCAGTCATTACCGCGCGTCGGCGATACCCGTCACGCCGAAGAATATCTTGTTGCCCGGAACGCGCGCCTTCGACAACGACTATGAAAATTGGACCGCTTCGACCAAACTCGGCTACGATATTTCGCCCGCGCTGACGCTTAATGGCGTCGTGCGCTATACGCAATCGGACCTCGATTTCACGGGCGATGCGTTCGATCTCGGCACGTTCACGTCGCGGCCGGAAAACTTCCAGCGGCACCAGTCAAACGAACAGTTGTTCACACGCGGCGAGCTCGTATGGGCGGAGCCAGGAAGCGCGTTGCGCAGCTTTTTCGGAGTCAACTACAGCGATACCGCGGTCGATATCGTCAATCCGTTTCTAGCGGCGGATTCGACGACGAGCGACGGCGACCGGTTGAAGTTCGATTGGCGAACGATTGCGACTTTTGGGCCAAACACGACAGTCACTGCTGGCGCCGATCATCAAAACGAAAGATTGGCGACTAACGGTGCTAGAGCCGAGGAGGCCAACACTGGCGCGTACGTTCAACTGCAAGCTGAGCCGGTGCGCAATTTCTTTGTCGCCGCCAATCTTCGCCGCGACGAGAACGAGAGTTTCGGCGGTGTCACGACGTGGCGGATCGCGCCGTCATATTTGATCGATGCGACGGGAACGACGCTGAAAGCCAG
>JANOCZ010000269.1:0-5071 GCA_031412455.1 Hyphomicrobium sp.
AACGCCCAGTCGTCACGCACCACCCGCTACCGGCGGCGAATGAAGCGCCGGAGCTGGTCAGGGCTCATAACACCCAGCGCGATGATCGCCAGCGCAAAGACCGCTAATCCCGCGCCCACAAGCATGGCCAGAGCCGACGCCTGAACGAGGAACCCGCGGCCCGCTTGGAGATAAGGTGCCAGCGGGATGCAGGCGAAATAAAGCACGACCCCCATGGCCAAACTTGCCACCCCGATCAGCGGCAAGTTGCGGATGAGACGATGATCGGCCACGAAATTTCCCCGCGCCTTCAGTGTCGCCCAAAGCAGTCCCGCATTGAGCCACCCACCGAGCGTCGTCGCAATCGCGATGCCGAGTTGCGGCATCCATCCCAAGTAGCGGAACAAGAAGAACAGCGCGATCGAACCGATGGTGTTCGCAGTCAAACTAATCGTCGCGTAACGCATTGGCGTCGCCGTGTCTTCGCGCGCAAAATATGCCGGCGAGAAAACTTTGATCAGAACGAATGCCGGCAGCCCGAGCGCGAAGATCGCCAACACCGCCGACGTTTTAGCGGTGTCATTGGCCGTGAACGCACCGCGCTCGAACAGCACGCGCACGATTTCCGTTGGAATAAGCGCCAGCGCCAGGGCCGCCGGAAGGGTCAACAGCATTGCAAATTCGAGACTGCGATTCTGACTATCCATGACGCCAGCGGTATTGCCCGCCCGCAACTGCCGCGAGACGTCAGGCAACAGTACGACACCGACCGCAATGCCAACGATCGCCAGCGGTAATTCGTAGAGCCGGTCGGCATAATAGAGCTGCGACACGGCACCAGGTTCGAGCGACGCGATGATCGTTCCGATCGCGATGTTGATCTGCGTGACGCCGCCCGAAATGACGCCGGGCACGCCAAGCGTAACGAGACGGCGCAAATCCGCTGTCCACTTCGGCCAGCGAAGCTTGAGCGTCATGCCCGCCCGTTTCATGCCCCACATCAGAAGCGCGAGTTGCAACACGCCGGCGACGAACACGGCCAACGCTTGGATAATGCCGGCTTCGGGCCCAGCCTTGTACCCAAGCCACAGCGCGATCAGTGTTGCGACCGTCATGACGACGTTGAGCACGATTGATACGGATGAACTCTCCGCAAACCGGCCGACCGAGTTTAAGGCGCCCGACATCAGCGCCACGAGACACATGCAAAGCAGATACGGCATCGTGATCCGCGTCAGCAGCACCGCCAGATCGAATTTTTCCGGCTGCGCATCAAACCCCGGCGCGAGGCCATACATCAAGAACGGCATCGCCAGCTCGGCGAAAATCGTCAGCACCAGCAGCACAAAAAATAGACCTGCCATCGCCTCCTCGGCGAACGTCCGGGCAGCTTCCTGACCTTCGCTTTCGACTTTTTTGGCAAAGATCGGCACGAACGCCGAGTTGAAAGCGCCCTCGCCAAACAACCGCCGGAACAGGTTCGGAAAACGAAACGCGACGACGAACGCGTCGGCGACCCAGCCCGATCCCAGAGTCGCCGCGATCAGAATATCGCGCACGAAGCCGAAGACCCGGCTGAGCAACGTCAGGCCACCGACAGTGGCAAAGGACTTGTAAAGTTTCATGAGGTGAGCGGAGTAGCCATGTTCGGTGACCGGGGCAAGGCGTCGCCTGGTCCCGCGAGCGCCAGCATCAAGCGCGCCCTGATGGCCTTCTGCCGAGTCTCGTTCACGACCTGATTGCCGGTCAGATCCGTGACATAAAACACGTCAACCGCCTTTTCCCCGAACGTCGTGATATGCGCCGAGACGATATCGAGCGATAAATCCGATAGCGCCGTCGTCAAATCGTAGAGCAAACCTGTGCGGTCGATGCCGGAGACTTCGATCACGGTCAATCGCTCGGATATCGAGTTGTTGATGACGACCTCCGGCTCAACCGTGAAGGCCTCGAGCTGACGCGTCGCCGGCCGCTTCTTTTGCAAAAGAACCGCAAGGCGGTCCCGTCCCTCGAGCAGCCGGTCGATCGTCTCGCCGATCCGTTTTGCACGCCTGAGTTCGTCGGCGTCGTCCTTGAACTCGCGGTTTAGCAAAAACGTATCGAGCGCGAAACCGTCGCGCGTCGTCGTGATGTGCGCGCCCGCGATATTCGATCCAGCAGCAGCGCACGCACCGGCAAACAGTGACAACAGTCTCGCGTGATTGGGCGCAAATACCGTCAGCTCGGTGATCGCCGTAAAGGCGTCGGTCTTGACGGCCGACACGAGTTTGGTGTGTGACAGGCGCGCCTGCCGCAACAGCTTCGCGTGCTCGACTTGCGTCTGCGTATCGGTCCGCAACCAGTAGTTTTGGTAATGCCGGTCGATGAATTCATCGACGTCACTCCGCGGCCAGTCAGCCAGCGCCTGCCGCAACGCGTCGCGTGCCTCAGCAATTCGATCTGTGCGCCGGTGATGCGTATGTCCACCGGCCACTAGCGGCTCCGTCTCATAGTACAGCGACCGCAGAAGCTGTCCCTTCCACCCGTTCCAAACATCGGGCCCGACCGCCCGAATGTCAGCGCAGGTCAGAAGGTGCAAAAGCTTTAAACGCTCCGGACTTTGCACGAGATCAGCGAATTTGCGCACTGTATCGGGATCGGAAATATCGTGCGAATGAGCAACGTGGCTCATCGTGAGGTGCTGCTCGATCAGCCAAGCAACGAGATCGGTTTCAGCCTGCGTCAGTCCCAATCTCGGGCACAGTTTGCGCGCGATGCGGGCCCCAACCGTCGAATGATCTTCCTTCCGCCCCTTGCCGATATCGTGGAGAAATGCCGCGACAAACAACGCGCGCCGGTTCTGGATAGTTTTTATGATTTCAGTCGCCAGCGGCAACTCGGCGGCAAGCTCGCCGGACGAGATCGCAACAAGATTACCGACCGTCCGCAACAGATGCTCATCGACCGTATAGTGATGATACATATTGAACTGCATCATCGCCACGACGCGGCCAAAATCCGGGATGAAGCGGCCCAGCACGCCCGCAGTATTCATGCGCCGCAGAACGGCGTCGGGGTTGGCATCCGCCGTCAGCAACTCGAGAAACAGCCGGTTGGCTTCAGCGTCATGACGAAGCTTATCGTCGATCAACCGCAATGAACTGCGCAACAGCCGCACGGCATCTGGATGCAACATCCCGTCAGTTCGTTCAGCCTGAGTAAAAAATCGGATCAAGTTGACCGGGTCGCGATTGAATACGTCGCGATCGGCAACGTTCAGCCGTTGATTGTCGATTCTAAAATCCGTTTTTTGGCGTACCTCGCGCCGCGTTCGCCACGTCAGCGGATTGAGGTAGCTCGACAGCGACGGCGCCGACTTGAGCTGCTGCATCTCGAGCGTGCCGCACAGGATGGCCGTCAGATCGCCGACGTCTTTGGCGACGAGAAAATAGTGCTTCATAAACCGTTCAACGGATCGCAAACCGCCCCGCGACGTGTAGCCGAGACTTTGCGCCATCGCTTCTTGCACGTCGAAGGACAGAACCTCTTCGGCGCGCCCCGTGAGGAAATGCAGCAGACAGCGGACCGTCCATAAAAAGTCCTCGCAGCGGCGAAACGTTTGCACTTCTTCGTCGGTATAGAGTTTAGCCTCTACGGCCGCGGCACCGACCTCTTGCCCAAACACGTATTTCGACAGCCAGTTGAGCGTGTGCAGATCGCGCAATCCGCCTTTTCCGTCCTTGATGTTTGGCTCGACCTTGTAGCGGCTTTCGCCCGCCCGCCGCGTGCGATCGTCCTGCTCCTGCATCTTGGCGTCGATAAACTCCCGCGCCGTGCCTCGCACAACGTCGCGCGCAAACCGATCCTTGAATTCAGCGAACAACTGCTGGTCGCCGTGAACCAACCGCGCGTCGAGCAACGCTGTGCGGATTGTCATGTCGGCAATGCCAAACTTAATGCATTGATCGACGGTTCGCGTGGCGTGCCCGACCTTGAAGCCTAAATCCCAGAGAACATAGAGCACGTACTCGGCGACGCTCTCGCCCCACGGCGTTTGCTTATACGGCAACAAGAACAGCAGATCGATATCCGAGCCTGGCGCGAGCAACCCGCGCCCATAACCGCCCGTCGCGACGATGGCCATGCGCTCGGCATCCGACGGGTTTGTCGCCCGGTAAACGTGCGCCATCGTATAAGTAGCGATGAGGCCAATCAGTTCGTCCTGAAAATACGACAGGCTGCCCGCGCACTTGCGACCGTTGCCATCGGCCTCGAGCGCGATGCGCGCCGCACGTCGAGCATTGACGACGAGCCCCTTCAGACGCTCGACAAATTCAGGCCGCATCTCGGCTGGATTGTCTTTGAGCGCAAACGCCGCCGATAATTCACGACGCACCGCGGCCGGATCGAAAAACGGAGGAGCTTGCAGCATTGCGTTTTAGGCGTCCTTTTTCCGGCGGCTGTGCGACAGTGCTTTCAGCTCATAGAGTTTTTCGAGCGCAGCTTTGGGTGTGAGTTCGTCGGGCATGATGTCGGCAAACGCGGTCTCAAGCGCCGAGACCGGCAACGGTGCCGGCCCCGATCGCGGCCGCGCCGCGGCAAACAACGGCAAATCATCGAGCGCTCCATGCCCCTCCTTCGCGCGCCGATCGCTCTTCTCAAGCAGGCTCAAAACTTCCCGCGCGCGGGCTAAAACTGTGTCCGGCAATCCAGCCAGCTTGGCGACCTGAATGCCGTACGACCGGCTTGCCGCGCCCGGAATGACTTTGTGCAAAAACACGATGTCGTCCTGCCACTCCGTAATATCCATCGTCACGTTGGCAACGCCCACGAGTTTCCGCGCCAGCGCCGTCAATTCATGATAGTGCGTGGCAAAAAGCGCGCGCGCCCTGACAGTCTCGTGCAAGTATTCAACTGTTGCCCAGGCGATCGACAAACCGTCGAACGTCGCCGTGCCGCGACCAATCTCGTCCAAAATGACGAGCGACTTCGCGGTCGCCTGATTGAGGATCGCCGCCGTCTCGACCATTTCCACCATGAAAGTCGAGCGGCCTCGTGCGAGATCGTCGGCTGCGCCGACGCGGCTGAAAAGCCTGTCGACGATGCCGATGTG
>JANOCZ010000270.1:0-3862 GCA_031412455.1 Hyphomicrobium sp.
GGGATGATGAACCTTCTTCCATCCCCAGCCGGCCATTTCACCGAACGTCGTGCCGGTGTAGTCGAACCACCGCTGATTATACCAAAAGATAAATCCGGAAGCGTCCGCCATCCAAGCGAATTGCGCGATGTGGTCGGCCAGTGCGCGAAATCGCTGTTCGCCGACACGAAACGACTCTTCGATCTGCTTCTGTCGCGTAATGTCTCGTGATGTCGCCAGCAGCCAAATCAGAGTGCCGGCATCGTCGTAAACCGGATGGACAACGACGTCCCACCATTTTTTCGTGCCCTTGCCAGTTGGACAGCACGCCGTGAACCGGGCCGTCTGGCCACTGCGCACGTCGTCCATAGCGCTCTCAATCATACTGCGGTCGGCGTCGGGCCACAAAGAAGCCCAGGGCTTACCGTCAATGACCGAGAAGTCGTCGAACTCCATCAGGCACAAGCCATTCTCGTTCATAAAACGCAGACGTCCGTCCACGTCGAATAACTTCACACAGTCCGGGCTGCAAGAGAGGAGATGGACACCCAAGGCCGACCCTATAGCCGGCAGGCTGAGAGGGGGCGAAGGAGGATTTGGGGCTATGTCAGGCAAGATTGCACTCGGTCCTTAGTCTCGATATTGCGAGCCCGACGACCGCGTCAAGCCTCAGCGCCGATGCTTTACGCTGCAGCACCTTGTTCAACCCCGCCCGCCTTGACGTCGAAGAACAACGCTTGGCTGATGATGGCTTTGACCATCTCCGGTTTGAAAGGTTTTGTGATGAGGAATGTTGGTTCGGCCCGCTCCCCAGTCAGCAATCGCTCTGGGTAGGCGGTAATGAAGATCACCGGAACGTTAATATCTTTGAGGATGTCGTTGACTGCGTCGATGCCGGAGCTTCCGTCAGCGAGTTGAATGTCAGCCAGCACGAGCCCCGGTTTCATTTCCTTCGCCAGCGCTCCTGCGTCTTTGCGCGTTGTGGCAATGCCCACGATACGATGACCAATGTCTGAAACCAAATTTTCCAGATCGAGTGCGATGAGGGGTTCGTCTTCGATGATCAGCACGCGTGCGGAGATCTGCTCTGATATTTCATTGCCGGCAACGTCAAGAAGCCTGCGAACCTCGTTCTCGGATACCCGCAAAATGCTGGCGATGTCGACAGTCGTGAATTCTTCAATGGAGGCCAATAGGAACGCCTGCCGTGGCAATGGGGTGAGCGTTTCTATGCGCTTGTCGGCCGTACCCTCGAGGCTCTGCTCGGCGGGCGACGTGCGCTGATTGATGGGCATCGCGCTCCAGACCTGCAAGAAGGCTTGGTAGAGTGCGGTTTTCGGCGGAAGGTCCCGGCGGAAGGAGCGGTTATCCGCAACGAGCGTTTCGAGCATTGCCACGACGTAAGCATCCCCCGACTCTTGCCCGCCGGCTAAAGCGCGCGCAAAGCGGCGCAGATAAGGGAGCTCTGGTGCGACCACGTCGGCAATCGAGTTCATCATTTGAGTCTCTCCCCCACAAGCAATTCAGATACGGCAAGGCAGGCGGAACTGGTCCCCATCGTCAACGCACCATTTTTGCTTTGGTTCCTTGAGTAACGATGTCGAAATCAACCGCCGTGACAGCGATTGCGCAAAAAAAAAGGCCGCCCACTGCTTTATTTCTATGAATTTGCGCGGCGCCGGGTCAAGTGCCCGTTGCCGAGTTTCGGCCTTTGACCACTGGGTCAGGTCCAAAATCCGCGGCTCCGTCGACGCCGAGCAAATCACACAGCTTGCCGCGCGCGCGGTTGACTCGGCTTTTTATTGTGCCAACCGCACAGCCGCACATAAGGGCTGCTTCCTCGTACGAAAAACCTTCAGCGCCGATCAAAACAAGCGCTTCTTTTTGATCGTCGGGCAACCGCGCAAAAGCTTTCTCGAAATCGATCATGTCCATATGGCCCGATTGCGCGCCGTGGACACTCAACTGCTCAGCCAAGATGCCGTCTTGATCTTCAATTTCGTGTTTACGTTTACGCCGCTCGGACAGATACGTGTTGCGCAAAATGGTGAACAGCCAAGCCTTGAGGTTTGACCCTTGCGCAAAACTCGCCTGATTTTTCCAAGCTTTGACGAGCGTTTCCTGAACGAGGTCGTCTGCTTGGTGTGGATTACCGCACAGCGACCGCGCGAACGCGCGCAGGTTCGGCACGACGGCCGCTAGCTCGTCCTGCATGCCTGGCGTCGTCTCGGTGCTCATGATTTCGAGTCCGCCTTGCCGAGCTTATCGAGCAGAAGCACAAACTTATCGGGCAGCGGTTCGGCAAGCATCTGCCCATAGACGTGCTTGAGCTGCTTGCCGATCGCACCTTGAAACTCAACGGGCAAAACCGCCTCAGCCTTCGGCCCATGAAGGAGCGTGGGCAGCTTGTCTGCTGATTGCATTGCTTTGGTGTCCGTTTCTTCGTCGGCCATAAATCCCCCGTCACAGACGAAACTTGCAAGCCTCCCGAGAATACACGCCGAGGAGCTATCTAGTAGCGGCCAGGGCTTCCAACGCGGGACAGGCTAGTTGGTTCCGCGGCTACTTAGCATGACGCAAATAGTAAACAAACTATGCAGACGGCTCCTTATCGATGGGCGCGCTTTGGCTGGCGGCAGACGACTGCATCAGTATGAACAGAGCAGCTAAAATGGACAACACAAGCGGTAAATTTCGAGCAATAAGCCGTAATAATCGAGGCAAGGCCAACGGCGCAGCTGACGTCAATGCGGCCTTGAGCAGATCTTTGTCCGTATCCGACATGCTGGCTTGTTCGGAGGTAGACGAAGCTTCGTCAGCGGCCTCAGCTGCAGCGACCGGATCAGACCCCGCAACTGAGCTTTGCTTATAATTGACGATCAAAGCTGCGATCAGACCGATCGCGACAAACAGGATTGCCAAAATGACGTTGGCAGTTTCCGGACCGTATTCCCGAACCAGCCGGAACGCGAGGGCAGCGGTTCCAAACGCGGCTGCAATCACGAACGGGATCGCGACGATCGCCTTATTGACCACCTGGTCAACAGCATGATCGACCGTCACCTGCGCCCTGCGCATGATTGCAGCAAACATTAAACGTACCCTCGGTCCAACGGCCTAACGCGTGAGCTTACGATTTCCAAAGTGCTCCGATGACGAAGCCCATCGCTGCGGCGACAGCGAGCGTTGCCATCGGCTGGTCCCTGACCGAGCGATCGACAGCGGTCTTCATGTTCCCAGCGACTTGTTGAATTTGCTGGCCAGCTTCGCGACCCTGCTCAGCCATGGCGTTTACAGTCGATTCGGCACTATCGATGGCTTTGTCGAACTGCTGCCCAGCCTTGCCAGCGTACTCGCTTGCCTTGTCTGAAACGCTGGCCGCAGCGCCGCGGCCCGCAGCTTGAAGATCGTCTTTAGGACTTGAATAGGCCATGGATGCCTCCGTGTTGTGATGACTGAGAAATTGTGAGCGAGCAACGTTCTGCAAACGCGATAGGTTCCGTGCGCACTGCACAAAACCAGCGCAGTTGAGTCATTTGAGCCGGCGCAAACGGTCGGGAAGGATTGCCTTAGCCAGCGACCCGACGGCCGTCGCCGTTCGCCGCGCAGTACCCGACCAATCTCGATGATTTTTGAGAGCATCCAAACCGCGCGCCAGCTGAACCCGGCGCGCGTCGGCCGCAACACGGGCAAGCCCCGCCCACAATGCCGTGGCCGTCGCGACTTGATCGGCGGTGCCTGCCACCAGCGTGACCGGTTGACCGACAACGCCGCCATAAATCGCGCGAGCTGCATTTGACCAAGCCTCGAGATCCGGTGCGCTCACGTCAGCAGCCGTGTAAAAGATCGGCAGCAGCACCGGCGGAAGGGGGTGAGCGGCACC
>JANOCZ010000271.1:0-2330 GCA_031412455.1 Hyphomicrobium sp.
TACGAGGCAAGCCTTGCTCAAGGGGCCAGCGATCACGAGGCACTAATTGCGGTCACCGATCAATTGATCGCCGAAACGGTTGCCGGGACTGGTGCGGTAACGGGCATTCCATCGCCGGCAGACTCCGCAGCGTTAAGTGAAAAAATGCGCATCTGATCGTCGCACGCAGGCAAACTTGGTCGACGACTTATCCCCGTGCTTAACTGAGCTTGCGAACTTTCCGGCACGGTAACTTTCTCATCGGTCTCATCACGCGCATAGTCTCATGCATCGGCTCTCAAAAGAGCAGCATCTGGGGCGCTGGATGATGTGGGAGGCGAGGCTTCGACGGCACCGCTTCGACGCAAAGTCGCGTGCCTAGGAACAACCGCCGTCCGCGAAGGGGTGAGATGCCCTTCGTGAGGAGCAGCCCTCTGGTGAAAGTGGCGCGCGGGGACGTTTGACAACCGAGGTTACGGACCGGCTCCGAGGACGCATATTTACTTCACGACACAAACGCGGCCTCGCGGCCGGTCCGTCTTTATTGCATTTGCAAACGGCGACTCTGCTTCGCGGATCCCCGCCTGCGCGGGGAGGCCGCCGTTCGCAGTTGTTCCCGATTCTCAAGCCCCTCCGAATCTGGCGAGGCTCCGGTCGCGCTGTTTGGCGGCTTCGGTTTCGCGATCGCGCGGGGGAGCGTTGGTGACAAGACTGGCCAACAATTTTGAGGCGGTCCGGGTCACGTCATCGATGGCGCGGTTGAAGGCGATCTCGTTGGCTTTCGAGGGATGGGTAAAGCCAGACAGCTTGCGGACGAACTGGAGCGCGGACGCTCTTATTTCCTCCTCGCTCGCTGGCGGTTCGAAGTTGTGCAGCGTTTTGATGTTGCGGCACATGGTGCACCTCCATTGGGCGATCGAGTTTCCGGTCGTGCCTTTAGGCGCCCGGCCGACGCTTAATATGTCGTCGCAGCGGTGGCTGCTGCAAGTCCAATTGGTCTTTTTCTGTGGCGCATCTTGTGGTCATTGTTGGCGTGGATTAGCTTGGTCGGCTGCAGCGCCGGGTAATCGGGCGTCCCACTCAAAGCGCGGAATTGGTCTTGTCGAATCTTTTGACCAGTTTGGCGAAGCGCGTTGCCCGGACTTGGCCGTCAGTCGTGCTGGCGCGGCGGCTTGGGGCGCGGTTTTTGCTGCATCCGCAAAACTGGATCGACAATCGCATTCTGGTCGGCGCCCCCTTCGAGAGGGAGCAAATACGCTCGGCGCAACGTGCGGTCGTCGAACAGCAGCTCGACCTCGTCGTCGATATTGGCGCGAACATCGGCTTCTATACGGTTCTGCTCGGACGCCTGCCGCAGGTGAAAACCGTTGTCGCTTTTGAGCCCGTGCGACGCAACTATGCGCAGTTGATGGGGAACGTGTTCGTCAATGGCCTCTCGGATAAGGTCGACGCGCACCGCCTCGCGCTTGGACAAAGCGCCGGGCAAGCCGTCATCCATGTCGATCCTTATTCAACAGGTGTTTCGCGTCTCGATTTAGGCACGACTGCCCGACCTGCGAAAGCGTTCGCGCAGCGCGAGACGATCGAGATCGGCGTCTTCGATCACGTTTGTAAATTTCAAGATCGTCGGGCTTTCGTCAAAATCGATGTCGAAGGGGGCGCGGTCGAAGTTCTTTCAGGGATGAGCCGGTTTCTGTCGGCGAATTACGCTGTCATTCAGGTCGAACTTTCCGATGCCGAACGTTCCGGCGTCGTGCGTATTTTAGCTAATGCCGGGTATGGCATTGCGCGCGAGTTTCAAGGCGACGTTATTTTCGTCAGAGATGTTGGTAGTGCTCAGCCTCAGCTAATGCCGGTTGAATGAAGTCCGTGCCCAACTGAGCGCCCAGTTGATGTTTGCGCATTCGAAAGTGAATTGAGCGCGACCAATTGGTGTCACATCATTTTCACAATGAGAGGAACTCGAGGTGGTTTTGTCGGTTAGAAACCGTGCCTCGAGGCTCTCGAGTGCGACGCAATCCTCCCGAACTCAAGCAGCTATTTTGAGAGAGACAACGTGCGTCTATTCCGCAGAAATCTGCACGATATGTTCCGGTGTGGTTCACAGTCATGGGCCCTGCGAGCTCTATTGCTTGGCGATCTTATTTTAATTTCGATTTCATTGGGCCGCGAGGCGGTTCGCTTGTTCATTCCCGAGTATACGGGACTACTCACCAGCAGTTTTTTCTCTATCAATATAGACAATGGGTTGGCGGAGTTATTTCAGTATCCAAAAGAGGCAGGGGCGGCGATCTTCGCTTTTTTGATCTGGGTTCGGCAACGGGCGCTGGTTTGGCTCATACTATCCTTGC
>JANOCZ010000272.1:0-6338 GCA_031412455.1 Hyphomicrobium sp.
GTGACTCTCAGAGAAGGAACGCGGGCGCTCTCACGCGACCTCAATGAGATGGCGTTTGTCTATAAGTTCGGGTGGTGGAAGACGTTGCGTCACGTGACCATCCCTCAGCTCGCGCCGTTTTTCGCCAGTGCGGCGCGGACGGGGTTGGCCCTCATCTGGAAGATCGTGCTGGTCGTCGAAGCTTTCGGCGGTAACGGCCGCGGCGTCGGCTACCAGATTTTCATCGCGTTCCAAGAATTCGATGTCAGCACTATTCTGGCCTATGCGTTGACATTTATTCTCATCGTCCAAATCATCGAGTTCGCCATCTTGCAACCGTTGCTGACACGCGTGAACAGATGGCGGCGGTAATGGAACGAGCAGAGGAGCAGGCGGGCGGCTTGCAGCCCATTCGCGTTCGCGTCGACAGCAAAGTTTTCCCGCCTGTCGGCGACCGCGACGAGCAAATGGTGCTCAGCAATGTGGCCTTCGAGATCGAGCCGCGTTCGTTTGTCGTGCTGACGGGGCCGTCGGGATGCGGGAAATCAACGTTGCTCAACATCATCGCCGGGCTCGATCGTGATTTTGAAGGATCGATCGATCTTGGCCCAGGCGTTGATCGCGTCACCTATATTTTCCAGTCGCCGCGGTTGCTTCCCTGGCGGACAGTCTACGAAAATATCGCCTTGGCCCTGCCAGATGGCGATGCGCGGCATGCCAACATTGGCGCGATGTTGGAGCGGGTCGGGTTGGCGGATGCCGCCGACGTTTATCCAGAGCGGTTGTCGCTTGGCATGCAGCGTCGCGCTGCGCTGGCCCGCGGCTTCATCCTGGATCCCGACATTCTGCTCATGGACGAGCCGTTCGTGTCGCTCGATGACCCGACTGCGCAAAGCCTGCGCAAGTTGTTGATCGAGCTATGGAATAGACATCCGACCACGGTTGTTTTCGTCACTCATGATCGCGCTGAGGCGGTGCAGCTAGGGACGCGCATCTTAAGGTTGGCGCCGGGGCGGGTCAGTGTGGTTCAAGATGCAGACGTAAACCTCACTCCCGATCAGAGGCTCGACAGGGCGGTCGTTTTGGGCGAACAACAACGCATATTCGCCAACGCATAATCCGCGTTACACGCTCAACAGGACTCTTGATGATCGATGGAATTGAACAGGGGCGTTCGGCCTTCCTCGCCAGCGTGACCGACGGCCAGGAAGCGCGCCTGGCTCTGGCGGGTGGCGCGCAAATCATCGATTGCAAGGACCCGTCTCGGGGCGCGCTCGGACGATTGGAGGCGGGCCGCATTCGCGAAGTCGTGGCGGTGGCCTGCGGGCGCGTGCCTGTCAGCGCGACGGTCGGGGATATCGCCTGTGATGCTGATCTCCTCGTGCCGGCGGCGCGTGACATTGCCGCCACTGGCGTCGATCTCGTCAAGGTCGGATTTTTCGGCGGTTCTGATGCAAGTCTTGCAATCGCGGCACTCGGGCGTGCGGAGCTTGCAAACGCGCGGCTCATTGCGGTTCTGATGGCCGACCGCGATCCCGATTTTGCGACGATCGAGCTTATGGCTGAGGCGAAGTTTGCCGGGGTGATGCTCGATACAGCGGACAAGGGTAGCGGCAGCCTGCTCGATGTTCTCGGAGGCGAGGGTCTCGCGACGTTCATCGAAGCCGCACGCCGCGCGGGTCTTGCCTGTGGGCTTGCCGGCTCGCTGCGGATCGAGCACGTGGCGCGGCTTGTTTCTCTCAAGCCCGATGTCATCGGCTTTCGCGGCGCATTGTGCATTAGCGGGCGAACAAGCGGGCTTGATGCGCGGCGGATTGGAGCGGTTCGCGGCGCGCTGGATTCTTCGGCTGGGTTCGCAACTCTCGATGAAAGATCGGTCGCATGACGGGCAAGACGGGCTCAGGGCCTGAGACGATCGCGAAAGCCGCGCGCAAAGTGACCGCGGCTCAGCTGCGCGATATCGGCGACACGATCTTCGTCAACGACTTCATCGCCGACTGCAATGTTGGCGTTTATGCCGAAGAGCAGGGTGTGACGCAGAAGGTCCGCTTCACGGTCGAAGCGCGATTATCGCCTGAAGTCTTCAGTGTGGACGACGAGATCGTCGAAGTGCCCTCGTACGCCGACATCATCGATTTTATTGTCGGGCTGGCGCGCGGCGGGCACATTAATCTCGTCGAGACGTTCGCCGAGCGGGTCGCCGCGAACTGCCTCGCCGATCCGCGGATTACAGCTGTGCGCGTCAAGCTCGAGAAGCTTGAGCGGGGTCCGTTGCGCGGCGTTGAAATTATTCGCCCGGCATCCAAAGCCGCGGCGCGCGAGTTTGGCCGTGGGTAGCGCGCGCACCGAGATGCCGCTCGTCGTCAAGGTAGGTGGGAGCCTGGCTGAGAGCGGGCGGCTGGTCGCGGCGCTCGACCGTATCTGCAACGCACGCCGGCCGATTGTGGTCGTGCCGGGCGGCGGTGCGTTCGTCGACAAAGTTCGCGACCTGCAGCTCGCGCTGCGGTTCGATGATGTGACCGCGCACCGGCTGGCGTTGCTCGGCATGCATCAAATGGCGGAGCTGTTCGTCAGGTCGGAATCAAGGCTCAAGCTGGCGGAAAGCATCGATGATATTCATCATGTTCTCGCTACGGGGTTCGTCCCGGTCTGGGTGCCATTGCCGACGCTCGACCGCGATACGTCGATCCCGGCCGACTGGTCGATTACGTCGGATGGGATTGCTGCACGTCTTGCAGAGCTTCTGGGGGGCGCGCCGCTCGTTCTGTTGAAGTCGGTCGATGTGGCGGATGACGCTGCAGCTATTGATCTGGTGCAGGATGGGATCATCGATTCAGCGTTTCCCAACATCGTTGCCCGCGCCGGTCTTGATTGGCGTATCTTTGGGCCTTCGGCGGATGCAGCCTTGACCGCGTACCTCCACGCGGACAGTGCGACGGCCGGCAAAGGTTAAGGCAGCGCATTCAGATGGCTGATAAAAATACGACACAGGAAAAGCTACTGTTTTTGACCGGGCGATTGGCCGAGAACCGCGTCAACAAAACGGTGGCCAGCGCCGGTCTGCCGGAGGGATCGTGGTCGGTTGCCAATATCGGCATCAAGGTCGCGGCGCTGATGACCGAAGCGATCGTGCGCAATCGCCTTAAGGGTCCGCTCAATGCAAGCCGAGTCATTGTGCCTGGTCGGTCGCGAATGGATCTGGCGTCGCTGGGATCTCACTTCGGTGTGCCGTTCGAGCGTGGGCCAGATGAGCTCGCCGACCTGCCGCAATTTTTGGGTCGCGGCGGCAAGCCTGCGGATTTATCAAAGCACGATCTGCGTATTTTCGCCGAGTCGGTCGATGCGACGTCGCTCACAATCGATGAGATGCTGACGCGCGCGGCGATGCAGAAAGCCAAGGGCGCGGACGTGATCGACATCGGCTGCGTGCCCGAGACGCCGTTTCCGCATCTAGAAGATATGGTCGCGGCGCTGGTCAAGGCTGGGTTTGTGGTCAGCGTCGATAGCGGCAATGTCGAGGAACTGGCGCGCGGTGCGAAGGCTGGTGCGCATTACGTTTTGAGCCTGGATGAGACGACGCTCGATGCGGTAGCCGGCACGGCTTGCGTGCCGATTTTAGTGCCGAGGCCGCACGGAGATCTTCAGTCGTTGGTTCGCGCGATCGATCTCGCCGTTGAAAAGAACATCAAGCATATCGCCGATCCGATCCTCGATCCGGTGCACTTTGGGTTCACAACGTCGATCGAGCGATACGCCGAGTTACGGCGGCTGCGGCCCGACGTTGAGATCCTCATGGGGACCGGCAACCTCACAGAGTTGACGGACGCGGACAGCCAGGGCGTGACGGCGATGCTGTTGGCGATCTGTTCAGAGCTGCGCATCCAAAACGTTCTGATCGTGCAGGTGTCGCCGCATACGCGCCGGACGATCGAGGAGCACGACGCGGCGCGGCGTTTGATGTTCCGCGCGCGCGAGGATGAGAGTTTGCCCAAGAGTTACGGCGGCGGGCTCGTGTCGCTGCACGATTTACTCCCCTATCCGCAATCGGATGCGGAAATCACTGCGGCCGCCGCGGATGTTCGTGACGATAATTTCCGCATTCAGACCGGCGAGCAAGGCGTGCATATCTATTCGCGACAGGGGCATCATTTTTCCAACGACCCTTTCGAGTTGTTTCCCAAGCTCGGGGTCGAGACCGACGGGGCGCATGCTTTTTACCTAGGGTATGAATTGGCGAAGGCTGAGATCGCGTGGCAACTCGGCAAACGTTACGCGCAAGACAATCCGCTCGATTGGGGGATTGCGGCCGACAAAAAGAGTGAGGATCTCGTGCGGCATGCGCCCGAGGGTGCAACCCTCAAGGCAAAAGAGCCGGGTGCAACCCTCAAGGCAAAAGAAGAAAAGTCGGGGGAGGACGCGTGATGCCTAGCCAAAGTGAAAGATTTAGCTGATGCCGCGGATCGTTGAGACGATTGTCACTACTGCCGATGCGCACGGCAATGTGCACATTGCGCCCTTGGGGCTGATTGCCGAGGGGGACGACTGGATCATCGCGCCGTTCAAGCCGTCAAAGACGCTTGATAACCTGCGCGCCAATCCGGTCGCGTGCGCCAGTCATACGGATGATGTGCGCGTGTTTGCCGGGTGCGTGACCGGGCGCAAACTGTGGCCGTTAGTGCCGGCGTCAAAAGTTAAAAATGGCCGTTTGGCTGAGTGTCTCTCGCATTGGGAATTGCATGTCGTGCGCGTCATCGAAGACGAGGTCCGGCCGCGGTTTGTGTGCAAAATCGTGCATGCCGAAACTCACGCGCCGTGGCAGGGTTTCAGTCGTGCGCAAGCCGCCATTTTAGAGCTCGCAGTGCTGACGACGCGGCTTCGGATGTTGCCGCCAGAAAAAGTCGAAGCCGAACTGAAGTATCTCGAAATCGCAGTCAGCAAAACGGCCGATGGCCGTGAGCACGAGGCTTGGGAATGGCTGACGGAAAAGATCAACGCGTGGCGTGAAGCGCGGCTTGCGACCGGTGGGCCGACAGGATGACAGACGACGACAAAGCCAAATTCCTTGGCGCGCTCGAGACGAGCCTCACGGCAGAGACGTTTGTGCGCGTCACGCTGGGGAAGTTCCGTGGCGCAGGCGAGGCGCAAAAACTTGTCGTGACGCGTGTTTCGATCAAGAACGAAAGCCGCCTCAAATTCGTAACCAGCCGGGCGCGGCAAGACGTGACGCAGATTTTTTCGCTCGAAGAGGGGATAGCCCGGCTCGGCGATATCGTTGGCGAAGATTTTCTGAGTGCGACGCTGTTCACGACGCTCGAGGACATGACGCTCTCATTTACGAAGAAGAAGGCCGCGACCATGACGCGGGCGAAGCCGACATTCGTATCGCTGCCGGCGGCCGATCACGACCGCGCCAAAGCCTACATTGTCGATGCGGGGCGGCCCTACCTCAAGCAGTTGGGCATCACCGATGAGACGCAGCGCGTCAAGCCTTCGATGTATGGAAAGTTCAAGCAGATCTGCCACTTTATCGAGTTGATCGACGGCTTGATACGTGAGTCTGACCTGCGGGAGCGGCCGACGTTATCGGTTGCCGATATTGGTTCCGGCAAAGGTTACCTGACGTTTGCGCTCTACGATCATTTGACGGCGAAGCTCGGTAAAACTGCGCAGGTCAACGGGATCGAAGTTCGGCTGGAGCTTGTGAAGCTCTGCGCCGACATCGCGCGCAATTCGGGCTTCTCAGGTCTGAAATTTGAAGCCGCAAAAGCGGCGGACGTCGCGACGTCTGCCGTTGATATTCTGATCGCGCTGCATGCGTGCGACACGGCGACAGACGACGCGATCTATCAGGGTATCAAGGCTGGAGCATCGCTGATCGTGGTCGCGCCGTGCTGTCAGCATGAGCTCGCGCCGCAGTTGTCGCGAACCGATGCAGCGCTTGAAGGGCTGATGAAGTTCGGACTATTCAAGCAACGCCAAGCCGATCTCATCACGGACGCGGCGCGGTGTCTGTTGCTCGAAGCAAGCGGCTACCGTGTGAAGGTCATCGAGTTTGTTTCAACCGAGCACACGGCAAAAAATATCATGATCGCTGGCGTGCGCGATGACAGCGTCGATCGTGCCGAGGCGCGCCGGCAGTACGATGCGCTGAAAGCGTTTGCGGGGTTTGAGACGCAGCGGTTGGAGACGTTGCTTGGTCAATAGACTAGTTCGCATCACAGGAAGCCGTAGACGAAGATATGTCCTAGCCGAATACGGCGAATGCTTTTACGAAATATCTCGACATTTAGCGGCGTCTACAATCTGCCAACAGGCATTGAAAATCTTATCGCGATAATCTCGATTGATTTTTTCAAGCT
>JANOCZ010000273.1:0-3547 GCA_031412455.1 Hyphomicrobium sp.
GCGACAGCCCGGCGCGCAAAGCCGGCGTCTCCTGCCAGGACTGCCATATGGGCAAGGTGCCTGGAAAGCCGGAGGGATATTCGAAGGCACCCTCCGCTGTCGTTGGCGGCAAGGAGATCAACCCTGGACGCAAACACGCCAATCACCGGTTCATCGGCCCGGGCTATTCGATCGCCCACCCTGGAATTTTCCCGCACAACACCAAAGCTCAAGCCATCAAGCTCGAAGATTGGTTGCTATTTGATTGGCGCGCGGGATGGGGCACCACGAAGTTCGAAGACAAGGTCGCGGCCGGCAAGATCAAGATCAAGTTTCCCAAGCGCTGGTCCGACCAGGTCGACCGTGAAGACGCTCGAGCGATCATCGATGAGAACTTAGCCAAGCTCGACGAGCGCGACAAGATTCGCAAAATGGTCATGGAAAACTCGAGCAAAGTCGATGGACCCAAAATCGAGGGCACGCCAAACGTCGGCACCGATCTGGCCTTCTCCTACAAAATAAAAAACACCAATACCGGCCATAATCTGCCGTCCGGTTCTCTCGGCGCCCAGCCGCAACTCTGGGTCAACGTCGCCCTCGTCGATCCCGACGGAAAAAACATTTGGGAGTCAGGCTACGTCGACAGCAACGGCGATATGGCCGATCTGCACAGTCTCGACGTCGCCGCTGGCCGCATCCCAACTGACCAACAGCTGATGAATTTCCAAACCAAGTTCCTAACGACCAACGTCAAGGGAACCGACCGTGAGATGTACCTGCCGGTAAACTTCGACGTCGATCCGCTGCCGCATCTGCGCCCGCCGGGCATCCCGACGACTGTGCTCAACCATCCCCCGCTTGTGCGAATGGAGAACCACTCGCTGGCGCCGCTGGCAGAAAAAGTCGCGAAATACCAAGTGCCGGGCAATCTGCTCAAAAAGCCGGGCAAGTACCAACTCGCCTTCCGCATGCGCAGCCGCGCCGAGCCGATCTACTTCATGCGTTTTGTCGGCGCGACCAAAGCAATGGAGCAGAGCATGAACGAGCGCATCATGAATTTCCATGCCTTCGCAGTGGAGGTCGACGTGAAAGGCTAGTCGACAAAATCCGGTGGCGACGCAGTGGGGATTGCGCACGCAGACGAGCGAGAATTTGGACTGGGGGACGTAACGTATGTTCAATGCGGCAAACAGCGAGCTTCGAGCCCGTGCCGGCAAAACGACCGCGGCGCTAGCGCTGGCAGCCGGCGGTTGCCTTGTCGTGTCCGGCACGACGGCCGACTTCGCGCAAGCAGGCGACAACACGACCACGTCCGCCAAAAACGAAACATGGATCGAGAAGACGTTCCAGCCCGGACCTGAGTACAACGCGAAATACGATGCCGAAGAGCAGGCGAAAATTTACGGCGGGAAGGTAGCTGTCGAAGCGCCGCGGCCGCTGCTGGAAATCGGTCGCGAGCAATACACGTCCGGAATGTACAATGAGAGTAATACCTTTCTGGGCGCCTTGAACCCGCTGTTGCCGGGCCTTGCTGTCTACGGCGATTGGCGCACCGCCGTCGCGTACAACAATAATAACGGCAAAGACGTTGGCCAAATCGCGACCCGCCTGAACCTCGATGTCGATCTAAAAATCACCGGCACCGAACGCATCCACGCGTTCTTCACACCGATTCAGGATGGCGCAGCACAATTCAGCCGCTTCGAGTTCGGCGGCAGCGGCTCCAATGACAAGTTCACCGGCGAGTTCGACTTAAACCCTCAGACGCTTTTTCTCGAGGGCGACGTCGGCTCCCTCTATTCCGGCTTCTCCGGCAAAGACGCGAGTTTCGACCTGCCGTTCACGGTCGGTCTGTTCCCGCTGTTCCTTCAGAACGGAATCTGGGCCAATGACGCGATCCTCGGTGGCGCAATCAGTATCCCAGCGAAAAACTCAGCCGCACTCGGCCTCGCCAACTTCGACGTCACCTTCTTCGCCGGGTTCGACAACATCGACAACGCGGGCCTCATCGGAGCTAATGGCAAGGTCGACAACCACCTGGCCAACCTCTATGGCGTCACCGCCTTCATCGATGCCTTCGACGGTTATGTTGAGACCGGCTACGGCCTAATCCAGGCCAACGGCGAACGCGACGACCGCCTAACGCACTTCGTGACGGCCGCTTACACGCGCCGCTATTATAACGCCGTCTCGAACTCGACGCGCGTGTTCGGAAACTTAGGCGACGACCGCGAAGACAAGAGTGACGGCTTTGCTATCATCTCAGAGAACAGCCTGATTACAGGCTTGCCGAGCACACTGCTGCCCTACGCCAATTTCTTTGTCGGCTTTGGGAATCCTCAGCCGTTGGTCGATGGCAACAACGCCGGCATCCTGAAAAACGTCGGCATCAACTTCGAGACCGACGCGCTGACCGGCTATCCCAAGCTCGACGATACGGGCTCAAACGCCTGGGGCGGCGCGATGGGCTTGCAGTATTTGTTCAATCTCGATCAGCAGCTCGTCTTTGAGGTGGCCATGGTTCAGCCCTTCGAGGATGACGGCATCGGGGCCAAGGATCCACAGTACGGCTTGGGCGTTCGCTATCAAATTCCGATCGATCGCGCCTGGCTGTTCCGCGCCGACGCGACTTACCAGATCATTGACGGCGCCGAGGACAACTTCGGCATCCGCACCGAAGTGCGCAGGAAGTTCTGAGGGTGTCCTCAAAGATCGCTAGCTCTACCTCGGCCGGACGATCGCCGCTATCTCGAGATCAATGTCGTCATCGACCATCGACTGATAGTCGGTCATGTTGAACGCGCTGCGCTGGATGCGCGTCGTGGCGATGAACTCGCGGGCGCCCGCGTCATGCTTGAGCGCGGGATCATCGTGTGGCTTCAGGCTGACCTTGAGCGTCACGGGCTTGGTGATGCCGTTGACAGTGATCTCGCCCGACACGTCGGCCACGGTTGCCGATTTCGGCCGCACCGCGAGGCTCTTGAAGGAAATAACGGGCTGGACACCGACGTTAAAAAACGCCGCGCCCTTGAGTTCGTTATCGACGAGTGCCTCGCCGGTCGTCAGGCTCGCGGTCGCGATCGAAGCGGTGATCTTGCTCTTTTCGGGCGCAGCTTCGTCGTAATAAAGCGTACCGCTGACTTTCGTAAAGCGCCCCCTCTGCGTTGAGTACGCCATTTTGTAAGTGAAGCGAACCTCGGTGCGGCGCTGGTCGAACTCGAAGCGCTCGGCCCGAACTGGCGCAGCAGCGGCGGTGGCGAATTGCGCGGCAAGGAGAACGCCGAGTGTGATTTGAACAGAGGCAAGAGCTTTAATCGGTGCTGTGGATTTCATGACGAAGGGCACTCCTGAGCTTGCCCCACAACGCGCCGATAGAATGTCAAAAATTCGTTCGAGAAATACTCGTCCGCTTATGATCACGACAGCCATAGCTGGCGAAACGCCGAGTGATGTCGGAAAGTGAATAGCGATCTTAATCCGTAGTCGCGCTTACTCCCAAGGCCGACATACGACGATCACATTCGCGGGTGAGCATCAGGAATAATCAAATGATTGTCTCGTCGTGCGC
>JANOCZ010000274.1:0-2045 GCA_031412455.1 Hyphomicrobium sp.
AAAAACGCGCGGGGTGCCGCTTTTCCAAGAGCAGGCGATGCGGATCGCGATGGATGCGGCTAAATTTTCCGACAGTGAGGTCAACGAACTGCGCAAGGCGATGGCGACGTTCCGGCGGCGCGGCACGATCGGGCTGCTCGAAGAGAAGATGGTCTCGCGAATGGTGGCGCGCGGTTACGATCAAACGTTTGCCGAGCGGTGTTTCGCGCAGATCAAGGGCTTTGGCGAATACGGATTTCCCGAGAGCCATGCGGCGAGTTTTGCGCATCTGGTCTACGTGTCGTCGTGGCTCAAGTGTCATTACCCAGCCGCGTTCGCGTGTGCGCTGCTCAACTCACAGCCGATGGGATTTTATGCGCCGGCGCAAATCGTGCGCGACGCGTGCGAGCATGGTGTCGTCGCGCTGGATGCCGATGTCAGTTTCTCGCTGTGGGATTCGACGCTGGAGGACGCCCTGCCAGACCGGAGGTCTGAGCCGGATTTAAAGACTCGCTTGTTGGCATCTCGCGTTGTGCCAGCCGGGCAGTCGATACGACAGGCTCACACGACCGGACATGGCGGACCTCGGTTGCGCATCGGGTTGCGCCAAGTTGATGGTTTGCAGCAAGACGAGATCACCAAGCTGATGGAGGCGCGAGATTCCATCACGGATAAAAGCGGTCGCGGGTTCAGTTCGATTGCGGAGCTTGCGGCGCGTTCGGGCGTCAAGCACGGCACGCTCGAGAAGCTTGCTGCGGCGGATACCTTTCGTTCAATCGGGCTCGACCGGCGGCAGGCGTTGTGGGAGGTCAAGGCGCTGGTTGACGCTCCGCCGTTACCGCTATTTGACCGGGCGGAAATTCGCGTCGAGGGGCCAGAGGCCGAGGTTTGCTTGCCGCAGATGGCGCTCAGCGAGCACGTCGTCAGCGACTATCAAACGCTGCGGCTATCCCTCAAGGCGCATCCGATGAGTTTCCTGCGGAGCGATTTTACAGCTGCCCGAGTGGTCGCGTGCAATCAGGTTCGCGGTCTCAAGAATGGCGCCCGGGTGGCGGTGGCCGGTGTTGTGCTTGTGCGGCAACGGCCGGGTTCGGCGAAGGGTGTCGTGTTCATGACGATCGAGGACGAAACAGGAATTGCCAATGTGGTGGTGTGGCCCAAGACCCTCGAGCGGCACCGTAAGGTTGTTATGACGGCGCGGCTGATCCTGATTGAGGGGCGGGTCCAGCGGCACGAGGATATCATTCACATCGTCTCGACTAAACTTGTGGACCGGAGCGATTGGCTGCTCAGATTATCGGAGTGGGCGGCGGACATGAAAGTTCCTCTCGCCAATGCCGACGAGGTCAAGCATCCAGATCCTGGATCGTGGCGCGGGTCACGGCTGGATGAGGGCATCCATCCAAGGTTTGCGCGCGAGCCAATGCCGTATCATCCACGTAATGTCCGGATTATTCCAAAGTCGCGGGATTTTCATTAGCGGCAAACAACTGAGTTTTGGGGAGCGCGTCATCGGATGACAGTCACGGTACGGAGTGGTAGGAAGTTCGCGAACGGGGCTTTCTGCACTATCGACATCAAGATCTGCTTTCGCGTTTGGCAAGGCGCTGCCAGATGTGGTTGTCATGTGCACGGCTGGCCGGCTTCATCGAGGAGGCGTGAATGCACATCGTGGCCTTGATCGTCGCTGCGCTTGGAGGTCTTGGGCTCATTTTGTGGCGCATCCGAATGGCCGCCGATGCGACGCGCGACATCGCTGATGTGGCCGGCGATGTGCACGGTTTCTTTCGACGCTGGAAGTGGCGGCGAAATTACGCTGCGTCGAATCTCGATCTCGTACGCGATCCGCGCGAGGCGGCGGTGGCTATGGCCGTTGCGCTGGCGCAGTCAAACGGTGTCATCTCGGAACGTGAGCGTCGCGTCATCATTGCTGGGATCGTGCGGACATTGGGCGCGAGATCGGATCAAGCCGAAGAACTGTTCGCGTATGGCCGGTGGCTAACGCGGGATGAGCGTGACGTAAGTTCATGCTTTCGCAAATTGGCACCGCTGATCCGGCGCGATTG
>JANOCZ010000275.1:0-3429 GCA_031412455.1 Hyphomicrobium sp.
ACGTACATGGCAAGCGTGACGCTGACTGTCATTGTCAGGTTGTCCCGCTCAGACCTCTTGCTCGTCAAACGTGGCAGCGCGCGCCGAGATACTGGCCAAGCAAGCGGTTATAATTGTCGGCATCGGCACGCTGGGCGCCAGAAAGCTTGCCGCCGTTGCTCGCCTTCTCGATCAAAGCCGGCACGCCGCGCGAATCCAGCCTGTTGAGCTCGCCGCGGATTGACTGGCATGACTCGCCCATTGGCAGTGCCCGGGCGCCAGGGTCATTTCCCGATGCACCCGCACAACCTTGCAAGCTACCCGCCACCACCGCAACGATAGCTAACCCGATAAACCCCCGCATGCGCATTCCCATCCGCTCGATCGTTTCAAGGCCTAGTCGCTCCAGCCTGCGTCATCGTTAAGATCACACAGCGTTTTGCTTCGCAACCCCCTGTGGCAGCGGTGTGGCGGCAATGCCCCACGTCGCGTAGCTTGTGTCGGGAATTGGGCCCCGACACACAAGCCGACTCAGTTTGCCGGCGCAGCCTGTGCAGCAGTCTGAACCGCCGCCTTCGTCGCAGCCGTTGTCGCCGCTGACTTTGCCTGCTGAGTTGCAGCATCCGTCGCGGTGGCCGCAATCGGCGCCACTTGCGCGGCAGGTGCAGGTGTTGCTTGAGCCGTTTGAGCTTTCGGAATTTGCGGACCGCACTTCATCTGGAAGTCGGCGTTGGCCTTGTTCAGCTCGGCCTGTTTGGCCAGCGAGGCGCGCTTGACCTGGACTCTGGCGGTTTTGCCGGTCGATGCTTTCTCGAGCCGCTCGACAGCACCTTCATTGCGCAGCGTATCGATTTGGCTGGCGAGCGAAACGCACGCCGGATCGACTTTTTGGACCGCGACCTTTTCCGGCGCGACGGATGCAGTAGCGAGCGTCGGTCCAGCATTGTTGGAGCAACCGCCGGCTGCCGCCGCAACTGCCAGCAATGTCAAAATTCCAATTGAGTGCGATTTCATGATGCGTCCCCCGGGCGTCTAGCGATAGATCGAACGCAGCACATAATTCTTATTGTGCTTAGCTATGCAGCGCTCTGACGATCAAGAGACTAGCCATGGATGATCCACGATCAAAGCACGAGCAACGCGCACATGCTGTGGAAACGTCCACACTGGTGCTCTCGCGCCACACCCCTGACGAGAAGCTAATGATCGGAGGTTTCGTCGCGGCTCAGTGGTTGACCCGTCCGCGGACCTTGCCGGTCATCGTCGGCTGCCCCATGCGCATGGTCTGATCAAATCCCTCGCGGACCGCCTTTAGCGCCTCATGCTCGTCCATGTGGCCCTGCATTTTCGCCGATCGCGCGACATGGTGGGCGATCTCACCCAAGATGCGACCCCAGTCCATGACGCGATCACCGAACGCATCGGCGTTCAGCGACAGCATCATTGACCCGTCGGCGATCCACGCGCGCATGACCTCGACCGCCTGATCGGCATTCGGCACGCCATCAGGGATATCGAGTTCGACCGGATCGTCCTTGATTGATTTCTTTGTCATACCGGATAGCTCGTTTGATCGATGACGCCAGCGGCGGCGTTGGCTTCTTGGTCGCCCCACACTTGGGCACGATTGCTGAAGAATGCAACATCGCACACGAGCCATTGCGCGTCGAAATGCTCGGGCTCAGCCTTTGTGCGCGTCAACGATCCGGTCAGCCGGGTGAACGTACCCCAACACGTCGCGCGCGATCTCTTCGACCAAGTCGGAATTTGGCAATTCGGGCGCCAGCAACGCGACGTCGCGCGCGAGTTTGGAGCGGATCGAATCCAGCGTCTTGATCTCGAAATCAAGCAACGCGGTCCGCTCTAGCAGCTCGGCGCGCGCTTGGAGACCCCACCGGCCGTAGTGGGCATGATAAGCGAAATAAGCCGAAGCCGTCAGGCAGGCAAGCAACACAAATGCCGGCCCAACGCGCGCTGGGGAGCGCCTCGCTGGCTTATTTCGCCGTTCATGGAAGGGTGTACGCGGCACGACGCTCTTTCAATCTCCAAGGATGAGCTGGAGAAATGTCAGGTTAGTCCGGGACATTTAAGGCCAGGTAAAGCGCCGCCCGAATTCGAGAATTTGGCCCAATCTTTTTTCCAGCCCCCAAACGGCCCCTCGCGTCACCGGCGGTATTGTAAATACGGACTGAGATGGCCGACCGCATCGTAAAGCCGGCGAGCCGTATCGTTCTCCTCATCCGTCACCCAGTAGGTGCGGGTCGCGCCGCGAAGGTCAGCTTCCGCGTAGACGGCGCGGATGAGGGCCTGGCCGACGCCCTGGCCGCGCTGCGCCGGATCGACATACAAATCTTCCAGATAGCAATAGCTGGACGCCGACCATGTCGATGGGTGGAAAACGACAGCGGCGATACCGATGATGTCGCCAGACCCGCTGATGGCCGAAAACCCCATCATGCCGGATGATTGCCCAACAAGCCGCTCCCACGTGGCGGCGACGACCTCAGCTGGGACTGTCGCGCGATAGAACGCGATGTAATCCACAAACAGTCTGAGCCACCGGTCTTTGTCGGCCGTCGTAACGGGGCGCACATTGATCGTCATGGCACCCTCCACTTAGACCAGCCAGATCGACGCCAGGCCGAGGAACGCAAAGAACCCCACGACGTCGGTGACCGTTGTCACGAACACGCCCGAAGCTGGCGCGGGATCGAGATCGAGCCGGTCCATCATGAGTGGAATTAAAATTCCAGCGAGCGCCGCAGCGATCGCGTTGACGATCATGGCCGCGCCAATGACCGCGCCGAGCTTTCCCGATCCGAACCAAAAGAAAACCACGACCCCGATGATCATCGACAAGATGAGACCGTTGGCAATGCCGACGCACGCCTCGCGCGCGACGACGCGAGGCGCGTTGACACGGCCGAGTTTGTTGGTCGCCAACGCCCGCACCGTGACGGTCATGGTTTGCGTCCCGGCGTTGCCGCCCATCGAGGCCACGATCGGCATCAGCACGGCCAGCGCCACCATTTGGCTGATCGTCGCGTCGAAGGCCTTGATGACGAACGACGCGAGGATCGCAGTGCCCAGGTTGACGATCAGCCACGGAATGCGCGAGCGCAACGTCTCAACCACACTGTCGGCCAAACTTTCATCGCCGACGCCGGCCAGCGCCTTGATGTCGGCCTCCGCTTCATCCTGAATGACTTCGACCACGTCATCGACGGTGACGACGCCGACGAGCCTGTTGTTGGCATCGACGACGGGCGCCGACATCAAATCGTAACGTTGGAACTGACGCGCCAGCTCCTCCTGGTCCTCAGTGGCGAGCACCAAGTGGCGATCGGCATTCATGATGTTGCTGACGGCGACGTCGCGTTTGGTCCGCAACAATCGCGACAGATCAACCGACCCCATCACCCGGAATGTCGGATCGACGACGAAGATCTC